>DASRYD010000258.1:0-3239 GCA_035653955.1 Pseudoxanthomonas sp. | reverse complement strand
CGATCCGCAGATCGAGGACTTGCGCGAGACCGCCGCCACCGCGCTGGCGCGACGCGATCTGGGCGCCGCGGCCGATGCGTTGAACCAGGCCCTGTTGCTGGTGCCCGACGATCCGGCCTTGTTGCAGGAGCGTGCCGAGGTCGCCTTGCTGGCCTCCGACCTGCCGCGCGCAGAAAACCTGGCGCAGCGCGCGATCGACCTGGGTTCCGCAGCGGGACCCCTGTGCCGCCGCCATTGGGAGACCCTGCATCAGATCCGCGGATATCGCTTGCGCGTTTCGCCGTCTGCTACGGCCGCAACAGGGGAACAGACGGGGAAAGCCAACACGCTCGCGAAGCAGGTTGCCGATGCCGTGGCCGGCCGCGATGCCTGCACGGTCGCGGGCTTCGATCGCATGTGACTGCGAAACTCGCCTCTATGCCCGTCATTCCCGCAAGTGCGGGAAGCGCCCTTCAACCGCCTAATGGCCGGCCATCCAGCGCCTTTGGCTCTTCGGGAGCTGCGTCGGGATCTGCAGCAAAGGCGCTGGATCCCCGCTTTCGCGGGAACGGCGAGCAAAAGCGATAATCTGTCCGGACTTCCGTTCCCGATTTCCTTCCCATGTCCCGCCTTGCCACCGCCAGCCGCGAAGCCCTCAGCGAAGGCGGCGCGCTGGCCAGCCAACTCGAAAATTTCGCGCCGCGCGAAGCGCAACAACGCCTGTCGGTGGCCATCGCCGATGCTTTCGAGCACCGCGACGTGCTGCTGGCCGAAGCCGGCACCGGCACCGGCAAGACCTTCGCCTACCTGGTGCCGACGCTGCTGTCGGGGTTGAAGACGATCATCTCCACCGGCACGCGCGCGCTGCAGGACCAGCTCTACCACCGCGACCTGCCGCGCGTGCGCAAGGCGCTTGGCGTCGGCCACAAGTCGGCGCTGCTGAAAGGCCGCGCCAACTATCTGTGCAAATACCGGCTGGAAAAGACCAAGGGCGAACCGCGCTTCACCACGCGCGAACAGGTCGGCCAATTCCAGCGCATCGTCGCCTGGGGCGGGCGCACCCAATACGGCGACGTGGCCGAACTCGAAGGCCTGCCGGAGGATTCGCCGCTGCTGCCGATGGTCACCTCGACCGCCGACAACTGCCTCGGCACCGAATGCCCGTTCTGGGAAGACTGCTTCGTCGTGCAGGCGCGCCAGCGCGCGCAGGCCGCCGACGTGGTCGTGGTCAACCATCACCTGCTGCTCGCCGACCTGGCATTGAAGCAGGAAGGCTTCGGCGAAATCCTGCCCGGCGCGCAGACCTTCGTCATCGACGAGGCGCACCAGTTGCCGGAACTGGCGGCCAACTTCTTCGGCGAAAGCTTCGGCTTGCGACCATTGCAGGAACTGCTGCGCGACTGCCTGGGCGAATGCAAGGACGTCCCCGGCGCGCTCGCCGGCGTGCAACCGCCGGTACGTGCGGTCGAACAGGCGCTGCGCGAACTGCGCCTGGCGATGGAAGGCCTGCCGGCGCGCGGCACGCGCGCACGTGCGCTGGCCAAGCCGGAGGTCGCCGAGGGTTTCGACGCGCTGCTCGATGCATTGGCGAAACTGCGCGAAACGCTGGTGCCGCTGGCCCAGGCTTCGCCCGGTTTCGATGCCTGTGCGGCGCGCAATGTCGACACGATCTCGCGGCTGGCCCGCTGGCTGGGCCACGACGAAGCCAGCGATGCGTTCGTCGACGAGGAGATCGTCGATGATGCCGGCGAAGCCGTTGAGGCGTCTTCCGATGTGTTCTGGTACGAACTCAGCCCGCGCGGATTTCGTTGCCAGCGCACGCCGCTGGACGTGTCCGGTCCGCTGCGCGAACACCGCGAGAAATCGCGCGCCGCATGGGTGTTCACTTCGGCGACGCTGGCGGTCGGCGACAGCTTCGACCACCTCGCCATCCGCCTGGGCCTGGACGATCCGGAAACCCTGTTGCAGCCCAGTCCGTTCGATTGGTCGCAGCAGGCATTGTGCTACTTGCCGCAAAAGCTGCCTGAGCCGAATTCGCGCGGCTACGGCACCGCGCTGATCGCCACGCTGCTGCCGGTGCTGCATGCGTCCAACGGTCGCGCCTTCATTCTGTTCGCTTCCCACCGCGCACTGCGCGAAGCCGCAGAGGCCTTGCGCGATTGTCCGTGGCCGCTGTTCGTGCAAGGCGAAGCGCCGCGCGCGACGCTGCTGCAGCGCTTCCGCGAATCCGGCAACGGCGTGTTGCTGGGCTCGGCCAGCTTCCGCGAAGGCGTCGACGTGGTCGGCGACGCGCTCAGCGTAGTCGCCATCGACAAGCTGCCGTTCGCCGCGCCGGACGATCCGGTGTTCGAAGCGCGGCTGGACGCGATCCGCCGCAGCGGCGGCAATCCGTTCCGCGACGAACAACTGCCGCAGGCGGTGATCGCGCTGAAACAGGGCGTGGGCCGGCTGATCCGCAGCGAAACCGACCGCGGCGTGCTGGTGCTGTGCGATCCGCGCATCACCGGCAAACCTTACGGCCGCGTATTCCTCGACTCGCTGCCGCCGTTCGCGCGCACCCGCGAGGTGGCCGATGTGGAGGCGTTCTTCATGGCAGAATCCGCGGAATATTCCACGACGGAGACGAGCCATGGCTGACGAGAAACCACCGATCGCTCCGCGCGTGCACGGATTGGGCGGCGTGTTCTTCAAGGCCGAGGATCCCGCGGCGCTGTCAGCCTGGTATGCGCGCCACCTGGGCCTGGACATGCAGGCGTGGGGCGGGGCCGTCCTGCCGTGGAAGCGCGCCGACACCGGCGGGGAAGCCTGTACGGTATTCGCCCCTTTCAAGGCCAGCACCGAGCACTTCAAGCCCAGCGACAAGGCCTTCATGTTCAACTTCCGCGTCGACGACCTGGCCGCCACGCTGGCGGCGTTGCGCGAAGAGGGCTGCAAAGTAATGGACGAGCGCTATCAGGAAAGCGCGGAAGGCAAGTTCGGCTATGTGCTCGATTCCGAGGGCGGCCTGGTCGAGCTGTGGGAACCCGCGCCGGAAGCTTCCGGTCCCTGACGTGAAGCTGCTCGCATTCGAAACCGCCACCGAAGCCTGTTCGGTCGCCCTGTACCTGGACGGCGAAGTGCGGGAGCGCTTCGAAATCGCGCCGCGCCGCCACGCCGAACTTTCGTTGCCGTGGGCCGACGCCTTGTTGGCCGAAGCGGGCGTCGCGCGTTCGCAACTCGATGCCATCGCGGTCGGCCGCGGTCCCGGCGCGTTCACCGGC
>DASRYD010000257.1:0-2111 GCA_035653955.1 Pseudoxanthomonas sp. | reverse complement strand
CCGCCGACCTGGCCGCGCAGCACGGCCAGCCGACGCCCGACCTGAGCAGTTACCAGTGGGACGTCAACGTCATCCAGTCGGACGAAGCCAATGCCTTCTGCCTGCCGGGGGGCAAGATCGCCGTGTACACCGGCCTGATCCCGGTGGCGCAGAACGCCGATGCGATGGCGGTGGTGATGGGCCACGAGATTTCCCATGCGTTGCTGCGCCACGGCGCGCAGCGCATGGCCCAGCAGAAGCTGGTGCAGATGGGGCAGATGGCGGCGGGCGTCTCCGGCATGGACCAGCAGACCATGGCCGCGCTAGGCGCCGGCATCCAGTACGGCGTGGTGCTGCCGTACGGCCGCAGCCACGAGACCCAGGCCGACGAAGTGGGCCTGATGCTGGCGGCGGCGGCCTGCTACAACCCGGATGCGGCGATCCCGCTGTGGGAACGCATGTCGCAACTCGGCGGCGGCCAGCGTCCGCCGGAATTCGCCTCGACCCATCCGGACCCCGCCAACCGCATCCAGCACCTGCAGTCGTTGTTGCCGCAGGCGAAGCAGTTCTACGCGAAGTATTGCGGCGGGCAGGCGGCGCAGTGAACGCCGAATTGAAACGCTATCCTCATGTACGGTTCCGAGGGTCATTCTTGCGAGTGTTCCGCAGCGTCTTTTTTATCTCCATCACATGTCTCTTGTTCGCTTGCGCCGATCACCAGATCGCAAGGCCGACCACGGAAGGAGGCCGGTTGTGCGCTGCCGCGTGCGACGAATCCAGAGCGCTGTGTGATCGCATGGCGGAGACGGAAGCTAGTTTAGAGGCTAGTGGGTGTGATTCAGGCAAGCAGAGTGCAGAGCAAGCTTGCTCTCCTCCAGCCGACAATGTCGTTGATCGCTGTATGGCAGCGCAATTCCCGCAAATTTGTACCGGGCCTGCGCCGAAATACGGTCCTTGCAAATCTGATTGGGAGCGGTGCGTATTGTCTTGCGGTGGCCGTATGATCTACAGCCGCACAAGGTAAGCTGGATAGGGCGGGTGTGCTTTCCATGCTGAGCAACTAAGGAGCGGTGGGTACGGTAAGCGTGCCCACCCGGCAACTGCTGGTCGATATCCCGTTCAAGGCGGATCCCCGATCGGTGGCGTGGCGTTCCGCCTAGTGGCGGACAGATACTAGGCAGTTTGTAGCGTTGAATTATCCCGGGCGATTCCCCAGAAACGCGCTGATGGCTCAAGCGTCGACATAAACCGTCGTGGGAGCGACGTGAGTCGCGATTGCTTTCGGATGTTTCCGTTCGCGACTTACGTCGCTCCCACAGGGATGCCATCTGCGATCGAACGTAGGTCGGGGTAACCCCCGACCCGCTTCACCATGCAATCGGTCGGGAACCTTCCCCGACCTACGCATTCAATACGCCATGTACAAACCGCCATTCACCGGGATGTTCGCGCCGGTGATGTAGCCGGCGTCGTCGGCGGTGAGGAAGGCGACGGTGCGGGCGATGTCGCGCGGCTGGCCGAGGCGGCCGACCGGAATGGCGGAGCGGGTCTTCTCGCGCACCGCTTCCGGCATGGCCAGGGTCATCGGCGTTTCGATGTAGCCCGGCGAGATGCTGTTGACGGTGACGCCCTTGGTCGCGGTCTCGCGCGCCAGCGACATGCTGAAGCCGTGCAGACCGGCCTTGGCCGCCGCGTAGTTGGTCTGGCCGAAGTTGCCGGTCTGGCCGCTGACCGAACTGATGTTGACGATGCGGCCGAAACCGCGCGTCTGCATGCCGTCCAACGCATGGCGGCACAGGTTGAAGGCGCTGCTCAGGTTCACGTCGATCACCGCCTGCCACTGCGCCGGCTCCATCTTGCGCAGGGTCGAATCGCGGGTGATGCCGGCGTTGTTGACCAGTATGTCCAGCGCGCCGTGTTCGTCCTCGACCTTGCGCACCAAGGCGGCGCAGGCGTCGAAATCGGCGACATCGGCAGTTTCGATGCGCGCGTCGAAACCGTCGAGCGCGGCGTGGAAGCCGTCCACGCGTTCGGCCGGCGCGGCCACGTCCACGGCAACCACCTTGCGGCCGGCTTCGGCCAACGCGCGGCAGATCGCCGTGCCCAGTCCGCCGAGTCCGCCCGTGACCAGG
>DASRYD010000256.1:0-2624 GCA_035653955.1 Pseudoxanthomonas sp. | reverse complement strand
CTGGAGAACGCCGGGCGCCTGCTGCGGCCCGGTTCGCGCCTGGTCGTGCTTGCCGATCCGCGCAGTGTCGCGGCGATTCCCGAATCGCGTTGGCCGCAACTGGCCGCGCACCATGAAGTCGTGGTGCTGCTGCTGACAGATGCGCTGGAACGGGAACCGCCGGCATCGGTGCTGCCGTTCGCCAGCGGCGGCCATCGGGTCGAACTCGACCTCGGCAATGCCGCGCAACGGCAGAAGTGGCGCAACGAGTTCGTCGCGCCGATGGAACGCGCATTGGAGACGCTGCCCTCGCGCGGCGTCCGCGCATTCGCGTTGTCGACCGACGCGAGCAGCGAAGCGTGGTTGCCGTTGCTCGGGCGCGCTCCGGCGCAGGTGGCGTGATGGCCCAGCCCGATCAACTGGTCCTGCGCGACGTGCATGTGCCGGCGGCGCCTTCTTGGTGGCCGCCGGCACCGGGTTGGTGGATCGCCGCCGCCGTGGTGCTGGCGGTCGGACTGGTCCTGTTTGTGTGGTCGCATCGCCGCCGCAAGCGCTTGCGGACATGGCAAACGCTGTTCGACGAAGCTTGCGCCCTGCCGCAGGCGAGCGAGCAGGTCGCGGCGATGTCCGAATTGCTGCGCCGCGCCGCGCGCAAGGTCGATCGGCATGCCGACACGCTGGAAGGCGAGGCATGGTTGCGCTTCCTCGACGGCGAGGCTTCGCGGAAGAACCGTCGCAACGATTTCGCCGGCGGTGCCGGTCGCCTGCTGCTCGACGGCGGCTATCGCCGCGACGTCGACGAAGAGCAGCTCGTCATCGTGAAGTCCCTGGCGCGCATGCGCTTCCTCGAGTTGATGGCGGGTCGGCGATGACACCGGACTGGCTGCAGGCGCTGCGCGACGTGTTCGGCGGTTTCGCCTGGCCATGGATGTGGCTGGCCTTCCCGCTGCCATGGCTCGCCGCATGGCTGTTGCCGGCGCGATCCAGCGCTTCGGCCGCCTTGAAGGTGCCCTACGGCAACAAGCTCGACGCCATCGCCGGCGGTGGCGTGCGCAGCTATCGCATGCGGGTGCGGTGGTTGGCGTGGCTGGCGTGGTTCCTGCTGTGTTTCGCCGCCGCGCGGCCGCAGGAACTGGGCGAAGCGGTGGCGCCGCCGCAGAGCGGACGCGATCTGATGCTGGCGGTGGACCTGTCCGGCAGCATGAACGAGCCGGACATGGAGCTCGGTACCGAGGTCGTCGACCGCCTGACCGCGGCGAAGGCGGTGCTGGCCGATTTCCTCGACCGTCGCGTCGGCGACCGCGTCGGCTTGCTGGTGTTCGGCCAACGCGCTTACGCAATGACCCCCCTGACCCTGGATCGAGATTCGGTGCGCGAGCAGTTGCGCGACAGCGTGGTCGGCCTGGCCGGGCAGGAGACCGCGATCGGCGACGCCATCGGCCTGGCGGTGAAGCGCCTGCACGCGCAACCGGAGGGCCAGCGCGTGCTGATCCTGCTGACCGACGGGGTGAATACCGCCGGCTTGCTCGATCCGGTCAAGTCGGCCGAGGTCGCCGCGCAGCAGGGCATACGCATCCACACCATCGCCTTCGGTGGGCGTGGCGGCGACATGTCGCTGTTCGGCTTTCGCTTGCCCGTGCCCGGAGGCGACGACGAAATCGACGAGGCCACGTTGCAACGGATCGCCAAGCTGACCGGCGGTCGCTTCTTCCGCGCCCGCGACACCGAGGAGCTGGCCGGCATCTATGGCGAACTCGATCGCATCGAACCGGTGCGACAGGAAGGCCAGAAGGTGCGCCCGCGCATCGAGCGCTACTGGTGGCCGTTGGCGGGCGCGATGCTGGTGGCGTTGCTGGCCTTCGCTTGGCCGGGGCGACGCGCATGAACGCGTTGCTCGCCGGCCTGCATTTCCTGCGACCGCACTGGTTGTGGGCATTGCTGGCATTGCCCGCGCTGTGGTGGTTGTGGCGGTTGCGCCTGCAGCGCGGCAACGTCTGGCGCGAAAACGTGGACCCGCACCTGCTGCCGCATCTGTTGCAGCGCAGCGGCAGGGCCGCGGGTGGCCTGTTTGGAATAAACGCGCCGTGGCTGGGCTCGCTCGGCTACGTACTGGCGGTGCTGGCGCTGGCCGGGCCGAGCTGGCGGCAAGGCGAGCAGCCGTTGTGGCAGTCGCAAACGCCGCTGGTGGTGACGCTGGACCTGTCGTCGCGGATCGGTGCGGCCGACCTGCCGCCGTCGCGGCTGCTGCAGGTGCGCGCCAAGCTGGCGACGTTGTTGGACGAACGCGCCGGCGGCCAGGTCGCGCTGGTCGCGTACGCGGGCGATGCGTTCACCGTGGCGCCGTTGACCGACGACGCGTCGAACGTGGCGCTGTTCCTAGATGCGCTCGAACCCGATGTGATGCCGGTGGACGGGCAGGATGCCGCGGCGGCGCTCGACCATTCGGCGCGCCTGCTGAAACAGGCCGGCTTCGATCGCGGCGACATCCTGCTGGTCGGCGACCACGCCGACACCGCGGCGCTTGCTGCCGCGACCAAGCTGCGGTTGCAGGGTTATCGCGTGTCCGCACTTGGCGTCGGTACCGCGCTCGGCGCGGCCTATCGCGATCTGGAGGGACGCTTCCAGCACGCCAGCCTCGATGCCGC
>DASRYD010000255.1:0-4710 GCA_035653955.1 Pseudoxanthomonas sp. | reverse complement strand
GTTGCGGGTGCCGTCCTCTTCCTGCAATTGCGCCAGTCGCGGCTCGGCCTCTTCGACCGCCGCGCGCAGCACGGCGAGCTTCTCTTCGTCGCCGCTGATGTGCAGGCCCAGTTCGGCCAGCGCGTTCTGCGCTTCGTCGCGCGCCTTGTGCAGGCGTTCGGCCATCTCGCGCTGATGCTGGATCTGCTGCTCGACGCGGGCCAGCGTGCCGCCGACCTGGTAGACCTCGGCCTGCGCAGCGTTCAACGCATCGCTGGCGCTTTCGCGGCCAGCACGCCCGGTTTCCAGCAGGCGCTCGGCTTCGCGCTGTTCGGCGATGAGTTGCTGAAGGCGGGTTTCTTCCTGCGACAAACGTTCGCGCAGCTTCTGCAGGTCGCCATCGAGGCCGCGGAATTCCAGCGCCTTCCACTCGGCGTCCTTGACCTTGCGCTCTTCCTGCAGGGCCTGGTACTGCTCGGCCTGGCGCGCCTGGCGCTTCAGGTGTTCGAGCTGCTTGGTGATTTCCTCGCGCAGGTCGTTGAGCCGGTCGAGGTTCTCGCGGGTGTGGCGGATGCGGGTCTCGGTCTCCTTGCGGCGCTCCTTGTACTTGGAGATGCCGGCGGCTTCTTCCAGGTAGATGCGCAGGTCCTCCGGGCGCGCTTCGATGATCTGGCTGATCATGCCCTGCTCGATGATCGAGTAGCTGCGCGGGCCCAGGCCGGTGCCGAGGAACAGGTCGGTGATGTCGCGGCGGCGGCACTTGGTGCCGTTGAGGTAGTACTGGCTCTGGCCGTCGCGGCTGACCGTGCGCTTGACCGAGATTTCGTTGAACGCGGCGAATTCGCCTGCGATGGCGTGGTCGCTGTTGTCGAAGATCAGCTCGACCGTGGCCTGCGACACCGGCTTGCGCGCCGCGGAGCCGCTGAAGATCACGTCGGTCAGCGAATCGCCGCGCAGGCGGCTGGCCGAGCTTTCGCCCATCACCCAGCGCACCGCGTCGATGATGTTGCTCTTGCCGCAGCCGTTGGGCCCGACCACGCCGGTCATGTTGGTCGGCAGGTGCAGGGTGGTCGGGTCGACGAAGGATTTGAAACCGGACAGCTTGATCGTGGACAGGCGCATGCGGCGTAAGTCTTCCGGACGGTGCGGGCGGCTCGACCGGCGCGCCGTCGTGTGTGGTGTTCGGGGTTAGGTTCCAGCGCCAAGCCATTGATTGGACTGGCGAAGCCGTCTCGAAAACAAGACGCCAACGCCTGAGTATAACGAGGTCCCGCGCGGCGCTTCCGCCCGGACCCGACGCCACCCGTCCCCGCCGTGGATTCGGCGGCGGAATCCGGGGTTTCGTCGCCGCGGAATCCGTTACGTCGCGACAGGGCTTGACGGATGCGGGCCGTTCGTACTGTACTAGTAACCACAGTACAGATAGGACGCCCGCATGGCCCGACCCCAAGCCCTGATGATCCAGATCGCCACCGGCGATCCGCGCCCTATCGGCAAGCAGATCGTCGATGCCGTGCGCATGAAGATCGCCACCGGCGACCTGAAGCCCGGCGACCAGTTGCCCAGCGTGCGCGGCCTGGCCCAGCAGCTGACCATCAACCCGAACACGGTGGCGAAGGCCTACGCCGAGCTGACCGCCGAAGGCTGGCTGGAGTCGCGCCAGGGCATGGGCCTGTACGTGGCCGAACCGCGCCAGCGCCTGAGCGATGCCGAACGCGGGCGCCGCCTCGACGACGCGGTCGGCCGCTTCATCAACGACGTGATCCCGCTGGGTTTCCCGCCTGACGAGGTGCAGGCGCGCGTCGCCCACGAATTTCGCCAGCTTGTTCCGCGCAAGCGGGCCTGAACCTTCCGACTGACCCACTTCCTTCCGAGACCGCCATGGGCGATTCCACCGACTACGTCATCGAAACCCGCGCGCTGAGCAAGCGCTACGGCCGCAAGCTCGCGCTCGACCACCTGGACCTGGCCGTGCCGCGCGGGCGCATCCACGCCATCGTCGGCGCCAACGGCGCGGGCAAGTCCACCCTGTTCCGCATCCTGCTCGGCTTCATGCCGCCCAGCGCGGGCGAATCGCGCATCCTCGGCCGCGACAGCCAGCGGCTGACCCCGGAAGACCGCAGCCGGATCGGTTTCGTCAACGAGGAACATACCCTGCCCGGCTGGATGCGCGTGTCGCAGGTCAGCGCGATGCAGCGCAACCTCTATCCGCGCTGGAACCAATCGGCCTTCGATGGCGTGATCGGCCACTACAACGTGCTGCCGGAGCAGAAGATCAGCCAGTTGTCGCGCGGCGAGCGCGCCGGCTTCAACCTGGCGCTGGCACTGGCCCAGGGGCCCGAACTGCTGGTGCTGGACGAACCCACCCTGGGCCTGGACGTGGTGGCCAAGCGCGCGTTCCTCGAATCGCTGATGTACAGCAACGCCACCGACGAATGCACGGTGATCTATTGCTCGCACCAGATGGAGGAGATCGAGCGCGTAGCCGACAACCTGATCATCCTCGAGCGCGGCCAGCTGAAGAACATGTCGGCGCCGGAGGATTTCTGCGCGCGGGTCACCCATTGGGTCGCCGACGTGCCGTTCAAGGGCCCCGATCCGCACAGCGTGCCCGGCTTGCTGGAATTGCAGCGGCTGGACGGCCTGCACCACTACCTGGTGCTGGACCAGGACGACGGCTTCGAGCGGTTCCTGCGCGACAACGGCGCGCGCAACGTGCAATCGATGCCGGTCAGCCTGGACCGCGCCGTCAACGCCTTCCTGACCAAGAACCACGCCGCGCCGGCCGCGGCCTGATATCCAATCATCCGTTGTCGTCCCGAGCGCAGCGAGGGATCTGTCGCTGCGCGAACAGGCAGATTCCTCACCGCGTTCGGAATGACAAAGAAAGGGGAAACATCATGATCGATCTCTTCAAGGGCGAGCTGCTGCGCTTCCGCTGGTGGGCGTTGGCCGCCGGCGCCATCAACCTCGCCGTGCTGGGCTTCCTGAGTCGCATGGTGGACATGGCGCAGCAGCCGCTGTTCGTCTACCAAGTGTTTGCCGCGGTGTATGCCGTGGCCGGGGCCTTGCTGGGCCTGTACCAGATGGGCACGTACCGCAAGCCGAACCAGTGGCTCAGCCTGCTGCATCGCCCGTTGCACCGCCTACGCATCGCCGGTGCGTTGACCGGCGCGGGCACGCTGTTGCTGCTGCTGGCGACCGCCCTGCCGATCGCGCTGGTCGCGATGTACCAGGAAACGATGACCGCGCGCGTGGTCGACCTGCGCCACTGGATGTTGCCGGTGGCGGCATGGCTGATCGCGGTGTCGGGCTATCTGGCCGGTGCCTACACTATGGTCGGCAACCGCCGCTATTCGTTCGCGGCCTTCCTGCTGCCGAACCTGTTCATGTATTCGCAGGCCTCGGGCGTGGCGATGCTGGGCGTGCAGTGCGTCGCCATCGCCTTCCTCGCGGTGCTGCTGGCGATCGCGTTCAAGCCGGATCCGGCTGCGCAGCCGCGCAATCCCGCCGCGGTGCTGGCGGCGGCGTTGCCGGTGCAGGTGGGCGCGTATTTCCTGCTATGGATGCTCGGTTTCGGCGTCGAACTGTTGTGGACGGTGAGCGGCACCCATCCGCTCAATACGCCGCAGCCGCCGAAGGGCGGATACATCGAGGCCGACCGCGCCGAAGGCAAGGACATGCTGCTGCTCGGCATCGAGAACAGCCGCGACCCGGAAGCCCCGCTGTGGCGCGAACAGGTCGCCCTGTCCGACGTGTACACGCGCTACCCGCTGCGCAACCTGCCGGTCCGCAACAGCATGACCAACCTGTCGCCGCTGGAACTGGGCGACGACGAGAACAACCTGTGGATGGTGTTCAGCCACGACCGCGAACGTTTCGTCATGCGCGGCCTGCGCGACCAGCGTCCGCGCGGCGAACTGGGCGTGGGCGAGGCGCAGGCCGCGTTCCCCGCGCCGACCATGCCGTACGGCGCCACCTACCTGTTCAACGCGAATGCGGCCTACCAGTACGACAGCGAACAGCGGCGGATGTTCGAACGCATCCACTTGCCTCGGGGCGAAGTGATGGCCAGCCCGCCGGAGCCGGCCGGCGACAACCTGCTGGTGCTCAGTGATCGCGCCGCCTATTTCTATCCCGGCCGCGAAGCGGCGAACGGGCTGGACCTGCTGCAGCCGCTGATGCGCGTGGCGATGCCCGGCCGGGTCGGCAATCTCAGCCGGATGGACGTGGTCGAACTGCTGGATGGCTACCTGATCTCGTACACCTATACCTGGGGCGTGTGGAGCGGCGAACTGCAGCATCCGTATCAGCAGGTGCTGCGCGTGGATGGCAAGGGCCAGGCACGCGAAGTCGCGCGCCGCGCGCTTTCGATCGACCTGCCGTCGGTCTACACCAATCGCAACACCTGGCTGTCGCCGGTGCTGCGCATGCTGTGCCTGGGTGCGCAGGATCTGTTCGCGGCGAAGGATCCGCTGCGCGCAAAGCCGGAACCCGTGTTGCCGGAAGTGCTGTGGCTGGCTGGCGCCTGCTGCCTGCTGTCGCTGCTCGGCGCGATATGGCTGAGCGGACGCCAATCGCATTCGCCGCGCGGCCGCTGGGCCTGGATCATGCTGTGCGGGATCGTCGGCCTGCCGGCGCTGGCCAGCCTGTGGTTGATGTACCCGCGTCGCGAAACCCTGCCGATCGCTGCGCCGGGTGCGCAGCCGGTCGCGGCCTGAGCGGGACGGA
>DASRYD010000254.1:0-7498 GCA_035653955.1 Pseudoxanthomonas sp. | reverse complement strand
ATTGCTCGCGCAGCGCACGCTTGATGCGGTTGCGCACCACCGCATGCGGACTGACCTTGCGCGACACCGCCAGGCCCAGGCGGGCCGGCGAATCGCCGGCCACGCGGTGCAGCACCAGCAACGGATCGGAGGTGCGCCGGGCCCGTTCGAACACTCGGGCATAGTCGGCCTTCGCCCGCACCCGCGCTGCGGGGGGGAAACGCGACGATGTATGGGCGGTGGCGTTTTCCGGCTTCATGGCACGACAAAGCCCGCGCTGGACGACAGCGCGGGCTTGGGCTGGCAACGCATGGCGGAATCTTCGTCTCGCCGCAGGGAGCGGCGAACGAGGATCAGGCGGTCAGGCGCTTGCGGCCCTTGGCGCGGCGACGGGCCAGGACCTTGCGGCCATCGGCGGTCTTCATGCGGGCACGGAAACCGTGGTCGCGCTTGCGCTTGAGGTTGCTGGGTTGGAAGGTGCGCTTGGTGGCCATGGGGCCCTCGGGCGGGTTGCAAGGGGAAAGAACCGGAAATTTTATTGGATCCGTGGACTTGGCGTCAACTGCCCAGTCCGGATGCCTTCCGGCCCGCCGGTCGGGACCTGCCGTCGCGGCCTTGCGCGCGAACGCTTCGTGCTAGTCTGCCCGACCCTCTTTCCGAAACCGCCGCGCGCCGGCCCAGGCCGACGCCGCGCGCCGCTTTCGCGGTTGTACGCGGGTTTGCCCACGAAGGTTTGTTGTCGACGATGGAAGCTTGGCCCCGTTGCCTGGAACGCCTCGAAGCCGAATTCCCGGCCGAGGACGTGCACACTTGGCTGAAACCGCTGCAGGCGGAACAACGCAGCGACGCCGTGGTGCTGTACGCGCCCAATGCCTTCATATTCGACGAGGTCCGCGACCGATACCTGACGCGGATCCGCGAGCTGCTGGTGCATTTCGCCGGCCACCAGGACGTGTCGCTGGAAATCGGTTCGCGCACGCCGGCCAAGCCGCGCATCGTCGAATCCGTCGTCGGCAGCGTCGCTGCAGCGCCGGTCGGTGAAGCGTTCGCCGGCAATCTCGACACGCACTACACCTTCGACAACTTCGTCGAAGGTCGCAGCAACCAGCTCGGCCGCGCCGCCGCATGGCAAGCCGCGCAGAAACCCGGCGACCGCGCGCACAACCCGCTGCTGCTGTACGGCGGCACCGGCCTGGGCAAGACCCATTTGATGTTCGCCGCCGGCAACGAACTGCGCCGGCACAACCCGGCTGCGCGCGTGCTGTACCTGCGTTCCAGCGATTTCGCCAACGCGTTTTTCCGCTCGATCCAGGAAAAGAACACCGACCAGTTCAAGCGCCAGTTCCAGAACATCGATGCGCTGCTGATCGACGACATCCAGTTCTTCGCCGGCAAGGACCGCACCCAGGAAGAGTTCTTCCACACCTTCAACGCGCTGTTCGACGGTCGCCAGCAGATCATCATGACCTGCGACCGCTATCCCCGCGAGGTCGAGGGCCTGGAACCGCGGTTGAAGTCGCGCCTGGGCTGGGGTTTGTCGGTGGCGATCGATCCGCCCGACTTCGAGACCCGCGCCGCCATCGTGCTGGCCAAGGCGGCCGAACGCGGCACGCATATTCCCGACGACGTCGCTTTCCTGCTGGCGAAGAAGATGCGCAGCAACGTGCGCGATCTGGAAGGTGCGCTCAACACGCTGGCCGCGCGCGCCAACTTCACCGGCCGCCCGATCACCGCCGAGTTCGCCCAGGAAACCCTGCGCGACCTGTTGCGCGCGCAGCAGCAGGCCATCGGCATCGGCAACATCCAGAAGACCGTCGCCGATTACTACGGCCTGCAGGTCAAGGATCTGCTCGGCAAGCGTCGCACGCGCTCGCTGGCGCGTCCGCGCCAGGTCGCGATGGCGCTGGCCAAGGAACTGACCGAACACTCGCTGCCCGAGATCGGCGACGCCTTCGCCGGCCGCGATCACACCACCGTCCTGCATGCCTGCCGGCAGATCCGCAACCTGATGGAAACCGACGGCAAATTGCGCGAGGACTGGGACAAGCTGATCCGCAAGCTCAGCGAATGAGCCGACCGTCCGGCCACCGGGCCGGACGACTCCATCGAAGTGATTGTCTTCGCCTCGCCCGCGGCAGGCGGCGGGCGCATGCGCGTGTCCGGACGAAACCCAGGCCTTCGATCATTCGCCAGCGGAACCGCAGACGAAACGCGTGCAGTTCCGTAAACTCAGGGGACAGGAACGGGAAGGCTTGTGGACAAGCCGGGGGCAGTTTCCGACCCCGAATTCCATCCACAGCTTGTCCGCCCACCTCCGGGCCACTATCCACGTGCTTTGAGTTGTTGAAATTTATATATAATTCAACAGCTTAAGTTAGTTTTACCGGATTTTGCGCCCCTCCATCTCCACCAGTTTTTGATTTTCTTATCGACTTAAAAGCCGAAGGGGCGATCACCCAATGCGTTTCACTCTGCAGCGAGAAGCCTTCCTCAAACCCCTGGCACAAGTGGTCAACGTGGTGGAACGTCGGCAGACGCTGCCGGTGTTGGCCAACTTCCTGGTGCAGGTGAACGGCGGCCAGTTGTCGCTGACCGGCACCGACCTGGAAGTGGAAATGGTCGCGCGCAGCGCGGTGGACAACGCGCAGGACGGCGAAGTCACCATTCCGGCGCGCAAGCTGTTCGAAATCATCCGTGCGCTGCCCGATGGCAGCCAGATCACGGTGAACCAGAGCGGCGACAAGGTCAGTGTGTCGGCGGGCCGCAGCCGCTTCACCCTGGCGACCTTGCCGGCTAACGATTTCCCGTCGGTCGACGAAGTCGAGGCGACCGAGCGTGTCACCGTGGCGGAAGCGGCGCTGAAGGAGCTGATCGAGCGCACCGCGTTCGCGATGGCCCAGCAGGACGTGCGCTATTACCTCAATGGCCTGTTGTTCGACCTGCGCGACAAGACCCTGCGCTGCGTGGCGACCGATGGTCACCGGTTGGCGCTATGCGAAACGCCGCTGGATGGCGGTGGCGGGGCCAAGCGCCAGATCATCGTGCCGCGCAAGGGCGTGACCGAGCTGCAGCGCTTGCTGGAGGGCGGCGAGCGTGTGCTGGAGCTGGAAATCGGTCGTGCCCACATTCGGGTCAAGCGCGACGACGTGACCTTCACCAGCAAGCTGATCGACGGCCGCTTCCCCGATTACGAAGCGGTGATCCCGATCGGCGCCGACCGCGAGGTGAAGTTGGATCGCGAAACCCTGCGTGCGGCGCTGCAGCGTGCGGCGATCCTGTCCAACGAGAAGTACCGCGGCGTCCGGGTCGAAGTGTCGCCGGGGCAGCTGAAGATCAGCGCGCACAATCCGGAGCAGGAAGAGGCACAGGAAGAGATCGAAGCAGATACCAAGGTCAGCGATCTGGCCATCGGCTTCAACGTCAATTATCTGCTGGATGCGCTGACCGCCCTGCGTGGCGAAGACATCGTCATCCAATTGCGCGACGCCAATTCTTCGGCCCTGGTCCGCGAGGCGACCAGCGAAAAATCCCGTCACGTGGTCATGCCGCTGCGACTGTGACGATGCCGTGCAAGCGATGACCAAGTTCCACGTGAAACACCATCGACGCCCGGATCATTCCGGGCGTCATGCTTTTGTGGAGCGGGTATGCAGCTGACCCGTCTGGATGTACGCGGGCTGCGCCGCTTCGAAGCTGTGAGCCTGAGCCCGGGCCCGCGCCTGAACCTGATCACCGGCGACAACGGTGCCGGCAAGACCAGCCTGCTCGAAGCCGTGCATCTGATGGCCTATGGCCGGAGCTTTCGCGGTCGGGTCCGGGATGGCCTGGTCCGTACGGGAAGCGAAGCGGTTGAGGTTTTCGTCGAATGGCGGGAAGACGGCGATCGCCGACTGCGCAAAGCCGGGCTCCGCCACACCGGACAGGACTGGCAGGGCCGACTGGATGGTGAGAACGTCAACCAGCTCGGAGATCTGTGTGCGGCACTGGCCGTGGTCAGCTTCGAGCCGGGGAGCCATGCGCTGGTTGCGGGTGGCGGGGAACCCCGGCGCCGGTTTGTGGACTGGGGTTTGTTTCACGTGGAACGCGCGGGAGAAAGCCGTGATCGGGCCGGGGAGGGATTTCTCCCGCTGTGGCGTCGCTATGCCCGGGCACTGAAGCAGCGCAATGCCTTGCTGAAGTCCGGCGCAATCCCGTCGCAACTGGATGCCTGGGATCATGAATTGGCAGACACGGGCGAACGACTGACCCGGCATCGGCAAGCCTATCTGGAAGAACTGCAGGTTCGACTGGTCGATGTGGCCGCTGAATTGGTTCCGGCGCTGGGCCGGGCGGAGCTGGAATTCTTGCCGGGCTGGCGTCGCCTGGAACTGTCGCTGGCGGATGCCTTGCTACTGGCGCGGGATCGGGATCGAGCATCGGGCTTCACCAGTGTCGGCCCGCATCGGGCCGATTGGCGCATCGGATATACGGCACGACCGCAGGCTGAACCGTTGTCGCGCGGGCAGGCCAAATTGACCGCGCTGGCCTGTTTGTTGGCCCAGGCCGAGGACTTCGCCGCGCGTCGGGGCGAGTGGCCGGTCGTGGCGCTGGATGATCTGGCCTCGGAGCTGGATCGCAACCATCAGGCGCGGGTGCTGGACCGGTTGAGGGCGAGTGGTGCCCAGGTTTTCATTACCGGGACCGAAATTCCGGCGGTATTGCAGAATCGACTGGATGGTATCGCGAGGTTTCACGTGGAACACGAGCAAGTCTCCGAATCCCTTGGATAGGTATGGCTGGGCCCCAAAGATGGATAACGCAAGCCGGATCCGGCGCCCTGCCCTGGCACGTGCGAAAGACCAACCTGTAGCCGACGGCGGGGACGCGCACTAGGCCGATCCGTGATCCGGCGCTATAATTCTCCTTTCAAACCCTATAGCTAATGTGTGGTCGCGTCTGTCCGTCTGGCGTGGCCGCGCAATGGCGTGCATCCAGGTTGCCGAAAGCCGCATGACCGACGAAACGACCCCCGCGCAAAGCGCCTCCCCGAACAACACCTACGACGCCAACAGCATCACCGCGCTGGAAGGACTGGAAGCCGTCCGCAAGCGCCCCGGCATGTACATCGGCAACGTGCACGATGGCAGCGGCCTGCACCACATGGTGTTCGAGGTCGTGGACAACGGCGTCGACGAAGCGCTGGCCGGCCATGCCGATACCGTCATCGTCACCATCCACGCAGACGGTTCCGTCTCGGTGTGGGACAACGGCCGCGGCATTCCCGTTGGCCGCCATGCGGCGATGAGCGAAAAGCTGGATCGCGAAGTCAGCGCGGCAGAGGTCGTGATGACCGTGTTGCACGCCGGCGGCAAGTTCGACGACAACAGCTACAAGGTTTCCGGCGGCCTGCATGGCGTGGGCGTATCGGTGGTCAATGCGTTGTCGGAGAAGCTGATCCTCGACATCTGGCGCGACGGTCACCACTACCAGCAGGAATATCGTCACGGCGAGCCCGTATATCCGCTGAAGCAGCTCGAAGCCGCGGACAAGCGCGGCACCCTGGTGCGCTTCTGGCCTTCGACCGAGGCGTTCAAGGGCA
The DNA here is from genome assembly GCA_035653955.1 of Pseudoxanthomonas sp. Taxonomy (GTDB): domain Bacteria; phylum Pseudomonadota; class Gammaproteobacteria; order Xanthomonadales; family Xanthomonadaceae; genus Pseudoxanthomonas_A. Next base: position 1,941 of record DASRYD010000254.1, on the reverse strand, counting down.
ATACCGAATTCCACTACGACATCCTGGCCCATCGCCTGCGCGAACTGTCGTTCCTCAACTCGGGCGTGAAGATCACCCTGAGCGACGAACGCGGCGAAACCAAGCAGGACGTGTTCGAGTATGCCGGCGGCATCCGCAGTTTCGTCGAGCACCTGGCGCAGCTGAAGAACCCGTTGCACCCCAAGGTCATTTCGGTCACCGGCGAGCAGAACGGCATCACCGTGGACGTCGCCCTGCAATGGACCGACGCCTACCAGGAAACGATGTTCTGCTTCACCAACAACATTCCGCAGAAGGACGGCGGTACCCACCTCACCGGCTTCCGCGCCGCGCTGACCCGCGTGCTCAACAAGTACATCGAGCAGACCGGCATCGCGAAGAAGGAAAAAGTCACCCTGTCCGGCGAAGACATGCGCGAAGGCATGGTCGCGGTGCTGTCGGTGAAGGTGCCGGACCCGGGCTTCTCGTCGCAGACCAAGGAAAAGCTGGTCACCGAGGAAGTGCGTCCGGTGACCGACGGCGTGTTCGGGGCCAGGCTCGAGGAATTCCTGCAGGAACACCCCAAGGAAGCGCAGGCCATCGTCGGCAAGATCGTCGACGCCGCGCGCGCGCGCTAAGCCGCGCGCAAGGCCCGCGACCTGACCCGTCGCAAGGGCGCGCTCGACATCGCCGGTCTGCCGGGCAAGCTGGCCGACTGCCAGGAAAAGGATCCGGCGCATTCCGAACTGTTCATCGTCGAGGGCGACTCGGCCGGCGGTTCCGCGAAGCAGGGTCGCAACCGCAAGAACCAGGCGGTGCTGCCGCTGCGCGGCAAGATCCTCAACGTCGAACGCGCGCGCTTCGACCGCATGCTCGCCTCGGCCGAGGTCGGCACGCTGATCACCGCGCTGGGCACCGGCATCGGCAAGGACGAGTACAACCCGGACAAACTGCGCTACCACCGCATCATCATCATGACCGACGCCGACGTCGACGGTTCGCACATCCGCACGCTGCTGCTGACCTTCTTTTACCGGCAGATGCCGGAGCTGATCGAGCGCGGTCATATCTACATCGGCCTGCCGCCGCTGTACAAGCTGAAACAGGGCAAGCAAGAGCTGTACCTGAAGGACGACGCGGCGCTGAACGTGTACCTGGCCAACAGTGCGGTCGAAGGCGCTGCGCTGGTGCCGGCCGCCGGCGAACCGCCGATCGGCGGCGAGGCGCTGGAAAAACTGTTGCTGGTGTTCGCCAACGCACGCGATGCGATCGCCCGCAATGCGCATCGCTACGATCCGAATCTGCTCGAATCGCTGATCGACTTCAGCCCGCTCGACGCCGAACACCTGCAGCAGAACATCGACGAGCGCCACGAACTCGACGCATTGGAAGCCAGGCTCAACCGCGGCGGCCTCGGCAGCCCGCGCTATTCGCTGCAGTTGCAAACCGCCAACGAGCATCGTCCGGCCGCGCTGCTGGCCACCCGCCGGCACATGGGCGAGGAGCTGACCCAGGTGCTGTCGCTGTCGGCGTTCGAAGTCGGCGAACTGCGTCCGCTGCGCGAAGCGGCGGCGTTGCTGCACGGCCTCGTGCGGGATGGCGCGCAGATCGTCCGCGGCAACAAGACCCAGGCGGTGTCCAGCTTCGCCGAAGCGCAGGCTTGGCTGCTGGAAGAGGCGAAGAAGGGCCGGCAGATCCAGCGCTTCAAGGGCCTGGGCGAAATGAACCCGGAACAGTTGTGGGATACCACGGTCAATCCGGACACGCGCCGCCTGTTGCAGGTGCGCATCGAGGACGCGGTCAACGCCGACCAGATCTTCAGCACGCTGATGGGCGACGTGGTCGAACCGCGCCGCGACTTCATCGACGCCAACGCATTGAAGGTCGCCAACCTGGATGTCTGACGCGCAGCCGCAACCGATGCCGGCTGCGATGCACGCGCCGGCCGCCGCGCCGCGCGCG
>DASRYD010000253.1:0-2181 GCA_035653955.1 Pseudoxanthomonas sp. | reverse complement strand
GCGCACGTCCAGCGCCGCAGCCAGCAGCGCGCCCAGCGGCGAATTGCGGCGCAGGGTTTCGATGTGCGCGGGATCGAGCTGTCCACCGGCGGCCCAGCGACGAACCTCGTCGCCAAGGCCCGGCGGCAACACTTCCTTGCGCCGCAGGCTCCAGAAGCGTTCCACCACGATGGCCAGGGCCAGCACCGCCAGCAGCAGCAGGGGAATCATCGGCCAACCGCCGGCCTTGACCAGTTCCAGCACGCAATCCTCCGGCCCCGGGGCCGTTAAGCGAAGGCCATAGGATAGTTCATGGCCGCAGCCGCCGTGGAACGGTTCAATCGCGGCGCAATGCCGCCGCATCCCACAGCCGCGCCTGCCAACGCCGGCGCTCGCGCACGCCCACGCCGCGCCGGTCGATCCAGATCGTGACCGCTCCACTGTCTGCGGTGTTCAGCACTTCCGCGCCGGCCTCGCGCCAACGCTCCACCACTTGCGGTCGCGGATGGCCGAAGCGATTGCCGTAGCCGGCCGAGACGATCGCCACCTTCGCCCCCGTCGCCGCGACGAAGGCAGGATCGGAAGATCCGCCGCTGCCATGGTGCGCGGCCAGCACCACGTCGGCGTGCAAATCGGGCGCGGCGCGACGAACCAGCTCGCGTTCGATCACATCGCCGATGTCGCCGGTCAGCAGCACCGCCCCATGGACGGTTTCCACCCGCAGCACGCAGCTGGATTCGTTCTTCAGGTACGGGAAATGCAGCGAGGGATGCAGGAAACGGAATTTCACGCCATCCCATTGCCAGCCCCGCTCAGCCAGGCAGGCATGCCGCGCGGGTACCGGCGACCCAGCCGGAGTCAGGCTGTCCAGCACCGGCATGCCATCTTGCACGGCTTCGAAACCGCCCGCATGGTCGTTGTCGCCATGGCTGACCACGACGCGATCCAGCTTCGCCACGCCCAACGCGTGCAGCGTCGGCAGCACGGCGCGTTCGCCGGCATCGAAACCATCGCGCACCGCCGGACCGGTGTCGTACAGCAGGGCATGATCGCGGGTGCGTACCAGCACCGACAGACCCTGCCCCACGTCGATCACGGTCAGCTGCGCCGCGCCTGGCTCCGGGAGGTCTCGATCCGGCCACAGCATCGGCAACCACAGCATCGCGGCCAATGCCTTGCCCGGCACCCCGCGCGGCAACAGCAACCAGAATGCACCCAGCAGCGCCAGCGGCAGCGCATACCATGCGGGCTCGGGCATCCAATACAGGGCGAAAGGGCTTCGGGCCAGCGCGACGAAGGCCTGCCAGCTTGGTTCGAAGCATCCCGCCGCCAGTGTCCATGCCCAATCTCCCCAACCGGCGTGGAGCACATCCAGGCCGGTGCCGAGCAACGAAAGCGGCACCACCACCAGGCTCCACCAAGGAATCGCGACTAGGTTCGCCAGCGGCCCGACCAGCGAGGCCTGGCCGAACAGCACGACGGTCAGCGGTAGCAGGCCCAGTGTGGCCACGCCCTGCGCGGACAGGAATTCCCGCCACATCGATCGCGTGCGTTCGCCCGGCAGGCACCAGACCAGCCAGGCGACGCCGGCGAAACTGAGCCAGAAGCCCGCCGCCAGCACCGACAGCGGATCGCAGGCCAGCACCGCGATCAGCGACAGCGCCAACGCATCCAACGCGCGCAATGGCCGCCGCCCGCAACGCGCCAGTACCGCCACGGCGATCATCAGGCCGGTGCGCAGCGTCGGCAACGCGAACCCGGTCGCCGCCGCATAACCCGCCGCGCCGATGAGGGCGGATACGGCCGCCGCCTGCGGTCGCGGTACCCGGCGGGCGAACGCGGGAAACAATCGCCACAGACCGGCGCCTAACAAAGCGCAGAAGCCGGCGACCAGACCGACATGGAAACCGGAAATGGCGATCAAATGGGTCAGCCCGGCGGCACGCAGCACCTGCCAATCCTCGTCGTCGAGAAAGCGCGTATCGCCCAGTGCGAGCGCACGCACGAAGCGTGAGGATGCGACGGGCGTGCCCCTGGCGATGCGCTCGGATTCGCTTTCGCGCCACGCCTGCAATCCGGAGGGCGACGCGACCTGCCGCGCCGTTTCCGCGTCGACCAGGTAGCCCGTCGCGACGGTGCGCTGGGCCAGGGCATAGCGTTCGCTGTCGAATCCGCCCGGATTGCGCAACCCGCGCGGCGCGC
>DASRYD010000252.1:0-2740 GCA_035653955.1 Pseudoxanthomonas sp. | reverse complement strand
ACCGGCGCCGCCTCCACGACGGTCGCCAGGGCCAGCGGCCAGGCCGGTTATCGCGGCAAGCCGGTGACGTTCAACTTCCAGGACGTGCCGGTGCGCACCGTGCTGCAGCTGATCGCCGAGGAGTCGAACCTCAACATCGTCGCCTCCGACACCGTGCAGGGCAACGTGACCCTGCGCCTGGTCAACGTGCCGTGGGACCAGGCGCTGGACATCGTGCTGCGCGCCAAGGGCCTGGACAAGCGCCGCGACGGCGGCGTGGTCTGGGTCGCCCCGCAGGCGGAACTGGCCAAGTTCGAACAGGACAAGGAAGACGCGCGCATCGCGATCGAGAACCGCGAGGAGCTGGTCACCGATTACATCCAGATCAACTACCACAGCGCCAATGCGATCTACAAGGCGCTGACCGAGGCCAAGGGCATCGGCGGCAGCGGCGGCAGCGGCGGCGGCGGAGGTGGCAGCAACAACAGCAACAGCGACAACGGTTTCCTGTCGCCGCGCGGCCGCCTGGTTGCCGACGAGCGCACCAATACCTTGATGGTCAGCGATACGCCGAAGAAGGTTGCGCAGATGCGCGAGCTGGTCAGCGTGATCGACCGCCCGGTCGACCAGGTGCTGATCGAGGGTCGCATCGTCATCGCCAACGACACCTTCGCCCGTGAACTGGGCGCCAAGTTCGGCATCAACGGATCCAAGGACAACGTCAACTTCGGCGGCAATCTGACCGCTACGCACGACACGCGTACTTCCCAGATCAATACCGACATCGCCAACCAGACCGCTTACAACACTTGGGTCGCCGGTGGCATGGTCGGGCCGGCGCCTGTCCCGAAAGCGTCGACGATCAGCACCGCGCCGAACTTCAACCTCCCGGCTGCGGTGGGCAGCTTTATCGGCAACAGCCCGGCAGCGTTGGCCTTCACCATCCTCAATGCCGGCTACTACCTCGACGTCGAACTGTCGGCGCTGCAGGAAGAAGGCCGCGGCGAAGTGATCAGCAATCCGCGCATCGTCACCAGCAACCAGCGCGAAGCGGTGATCCGCCAGGGCTCGCAGGTCGGCTATGTGACCCAGACCGGTACCGGCGCCGCCGGCGGCCAAGCCCTGCCCAGCGTGCAGTTCAAGGACGTGGTGCTGGAACTGAAGGTCACCCCGACCATCACCAACGACAATCGCGTGTTCCTGAACCTGGCGGTGAAGAAGGACGAGATCGAGGGCTTCGTCGACACCTCGATCGGCAGCGTGCCGCAAATCGCCACCCGCGAGATCAACACCGCGGTGCTGATCGACGACGGCCAGACCGTGGTCATCGGCGGCGTGTACGAATTCAAGGACCAGCAGAGCCTGTCCAAGGTCCCGTTCCTGGGCGATATCCCGATCCTGGGCAACCTGTTCAAGAAGCGCGGCCGCAGCAAGGACAAGGCCGAACTGCTGATTTTCGTCACCCCGAAGATCATGCGCGTGGCCCAGACCGCCGGCGCCGATCGCGTGCGCCGCTGAGCGAAAAACGCACGATTCGCGCTGAAACGGGGCCGGCAACGGCCCCGTTTCGTTTTCGCACGGTGGCCTCAAGCTGAATCCGCTGTCCCGTCCGTCGAACCATTCCGGCGCGCTTCGGTCAAAATCGGCCTGTCTTCCCCCGATGGACCGCCGTGGACACGTCAACGCCCTCCGAGTCGCCAACCGCCTCCCGCTTGCACGGACGTTTCCAGGAACTCCGCGACAGCCTCTCGCAGACCATCGTCGGCCAGTCCGCACTGGTCGAGCGCTTGCTGATCGCCTTGCTGGCGGACGGCCACCTGTTGGTCGAAGGCGCGCCCGGCCTGGCCAAGACCACCGCGATCCGCGCCTTGGCCTCGCACCTGCACGCCGATTTCGCCCGCGTGCAGTTCACCCCCGACCTGCTGCCGGCCGACCTGACCGGCACCGAGGTCTGGCGCCCGCAGGACGGGCGTTTCGAATTCCAGCCGGGACCGATCTTCCATCCGATCCTGCTGGCCGACGAAATCAATCGCGCCCCCGCCAAGGTGCAATCGGCGCTGCTCGAGGCAATGGGCGAACGCCAGGTCACCGTCGGCCGCCACACTTATCCGTTGCCGCAGTTGTTCCTGGTGATGGCCACGCAGAACCCGATCGAGCAGGAAGGCACGTTCCCGCTGCCGGAAGCGCAGCTCGACCGCTTCCTGATGCATGTGCGCATCGGCTATCCGGAAGCCGCGGCGGAAACCGAGATCCTGCGCCTGGCCCGCGAACGTGCGCGCGAATCGCTGCAAGCCGGTGCCGCGACGGTCGCCGACAAACTGACGCCGGACGACGTGTTCGCCGCGCGCCGCGAAGTGCTCGACCTGCATGTCGCGCCGCAGCTGGAGCGTTACCTCGTCGAACTGGTACTGGCTTCGCGCGATGCGAAGCGCTACGACCCGCAACTGGCGCGGCGCATCGCCTGGGGCGCCAGTCCGCGCGGTTCCATCGCGCTGGAACGTTGCGCACGTGCGCGTGCGTGGCTGGCGGGGCGCGATTACGCCACGCCCGAAGACGTGCGCGCGATCGCCCCGGACGTGCTGCGCCATCGCGTGTTGCCAAGCTATGAAGCGACGGCGGAGGGCTGGGACGGCGACCGGCTGGTCGAGGCGCTGGTCGAAAAAGTCCCTTTGCCCTGAGTCGTCGATGTCCGATAACGACACCAACGGCATTGCGCCGACCCTCGCCGAGCTGGTCGCGCTGCGCGCCGTCGCGCAGCGGC
>DASRYD010000251.1:0-6879 GCA_035653955.1 Pseudoxanthomonas sp. | reverse complement strand
AGTTCAGCGCCGAAGTCGAGGCGCGTCTGGCGCCGGTGCTGGCCAAGCTGGGCCTGAAGCCCAAGCCCGCCGCCCGTACCCGCAAGACCGCGAAGAAGGCCGCCAGGACCGTGCGCCGCCCGACTTCCCGCACGAGGACTGCGAGCAAGCGCGTCGCCGCCAAGCGCCGCTGATACGGCGCAACCGTGACGTTTGTGGGAGCGGCTACAGCCGCGAATGCTCTTCCCGCAAAAGCCCATCGCGGCTGTACCCGCTCAGGCCAGCTCGCTGGCTGGCAATTCGCCGAATCGAGCGCTCCAGGAACCGGCTTCGGCCGGTTCCTGCGTTTTCGCCGCCACGATTCGCAGAAAATCCGTACGCGGCCAGAGTTCGGCGCCCAGGCTGCGCAGGTGCCCGTTTTCGACCTGTGCGTCGATCAACGGCCAGTCCCAGGCGCGCAGGCGCTGGGCGAGGGCCGCCAATGCGATCTTGGAACCTCCGGATGCCGCGCTGAACATGCTCTCGCCGAAGAACATCCGTCCCACGGCAACGCCGTAGATGCCGCCAGCCAGCCTCGTTCCGTCGAAGACTTCCACCGAATGCGCATGGCCCAGTCGGTGCAGCTCGATGTACGCGGCCTGCATTTCCGCGGTGATCCAGGTGCCGTCCTGACCTCGACGCGGCGCATTGGCGCAAGCGGCGACGACTTCGACGAAGCATGTGTCGGCGCGGGCGACCCAGTGCGAGCGCCGCAGCGAACGCCGGAACTTCGACGACAGGCGCACGCCATCGGTGCGGAACACCGTGCGCGGATCCGGCGACCACCACAGGATCGGCTGCCCATCGGAAAACCACGGGAAGATGCCGCCGCGATACGCATTGAGCAGGCGGGCAGGGGACAGGTCGCCACCGACCGCCAGCAGTCCGTCCGGCCGGCGCAGGGCCAGTTCGGCCGGCGGAAACGGCGCGGCAGGGTCGGGCGGCAACAGGAACGGGCGCTGGGTCATGCCGGCCATTGTAGGAGCGCACCTTGGTGCGCGACCGGAGAATGGGTTCGCGCGGAAAATCCCGTGAATCGTCGAAATTCCGGCCGCAGCAAGGTGCGTTCCTATGCGTTGCGGAACGGCGAATGCGCGGCCAGCGTTTGCGCATAGCGCCGCACAGATGCGGTTTCCTCCGCGCACCAGGCGCGCAAGGCGTCGGCGAAACCGTCGTCTGCGATCCAGTGCCGACTGCGCACGAACGTCGGCAGGAAGCCGCGCGCGATCTTGTGCTCGCCCTGCGCACCCGGTTCGAACGCGCGCAAGCCTTCGCGCAGGCAGTATTCGATGCCCTGGTAGTAGCAGGTTTCGAAATGCAGCCCCGGCGTATTCTCCATCGCGCCCCAGTAACGCCCGTACAGGGTGTCGGCATCGCGCAGGCACAGCGCGCCGGCAATCGGCTGTCCATGCCGTTCGGCGAGGAAGATCACCAATTGTCGCGGCATCGTCCGGGCCAGGTGCCGGATGAATTCCAGCGTCAGCGCCGGCGAATTTCCGTAGTCGGCGAAGGTCTGCAGGTAGAAGCCGAACATCGCGGCCAGTTCCACGTCGCCGGCTTCGTCGCCGTGCAGCACGCGATACGTCACGCCGGCGCGCCGCACCTTCGTCCGTTCCTGGCGGATGTTCTTGCGATGCTTGTGGTCCATCGCGGCGAGGAAGTCGTCGAACGAAGTCCAGCAGGCTTCATTGCGCCAGTGGTACTGCACGTCGAGGCGTGACAGCCAGGCATCGTCGAAGGCGAAGTCCTCGGCTTCCGCATGGAAATTGACGTGGGCCGATGACAGGCCGAGGCGCCGGGTTTCGGCCACGATGGCCTTCAGCAATTCGCGCCGCGCCGTTTCGTCGCGCGCCAGCAGGCGCGGACCGGTGACGGGCGAATAGGGCACCGCGCCCAGCCATTTCGGGTAGTAGTCCTGACCGTAACGCGCATAGGCGTGCGCCCAGGCGTGGTCGAACACGAATTCGCCATGGGAATTGTTCTTCAGGTAGCCAGGCGCGGCGGCGATCAGTCCATCCCGCTCCCACAAGGTGACGTGGTGCGGCGTCCAGCCCCAGTCTTCGCGCAGGCAGCCGGTTTGCTCGAGGCCGGCGAGGAAAGCGTGGGCGACGAAGGGATTGCGGCCGTCGTGCAGCGCGTCCCAATGGGCGGAAGGGACGTCCGCGAGGCAACGGTGTATCCGGAGATCTGCCATCTTTCAATCGTCATCCCGGCGCAAGCCGGGATCCAGCTCCTTTCTCGAAGATCGCAGCGGGCCTTCCGAATGACCAGGGGCCTGGGTCCCGGCTTGCGCCGGGATGACGACAAGAACTCAGCCGCCGTTCTTGTCCAGGAACCGCTCCGCATCCAGCGCGGCCATGCAGCCGAAGCCGGCCGAGGTGATGGCCTGGCGATAGACCTGATCGGCGACGTCGCCGGCGGCGAACACCCCCGGCACCGAGGTCTGGGTGGCGTTGCCGTCCAGGCCGGTGTTGATCGTCAGGTAACCGTTCTTCATCGCCAGCTGGCCTTCGAACAGCGAGGTGTTCGGAGTGTGGCCGATGGCGACGAAGAAGCCGTGCACGTCGATGTCGCGGGTGGCGCCATCCTGCACCGACTTGACCCGTACGCCGGTCACGCCGGCGTCGTTGCCCAGCACCTCGTCGACGGTGTGGTGCCAGACCGGCTCGATCTTGCCGGCCTCGATCTTGGCGAACAGCTTGTCCTGCATGATCTTCTCGGCGCGCAGGGTGTCGCGGCGGTGGATCAGGTAGACCTTGCGGGCGATGTTGGCCAGGTACAGCGCTTCCTCGACCGCGGTGTTGCCGCCGCCGATCACCGCGACGTCCTGATCCTTGTAGAAGAAGCCGTCGCAGGTGGCGCAGGCGGATACGCCGCGGCCCTTGTAGTTCTCCTCGGATTCGATGCCCAGGTACTTGGCGGTGGCACCGGTGGCGATGATCAGCGCGTCGGCGGTGTATTCGCCGTTGTCGCCGATCAGCTTGAACGGCCGCTGCGACAGGTCGGCGGTGTGGATGTGGTCGAAGATCACCTCGGTGTCGAAGCGTTCGGCATGCGCCTGCATCCGCGCCATCAGGTCCGGGCCCATCAGGCCGTGGGCATCGCCCGGCCAGTTGTCCACTTCGGTCGTGGTCATCAGCTGCCCGCCCATCTGCAGGCCGGTCACGACGACGGGCTTCAGGTTGGCGCGGGCGGCGTAGACGGCGGCGGTCCAACCGGCGGGACCGGAACCCAGGATCAGCAGGCGGCAGTGCTTCGAGGTGGTCATGTAAACTCGGGATCGGGATGGAAAGAAGGCGAAACGCGCATCCGATGCACGTCTCGCCGGCCCGCATAGAGTGGCGGTGAGGGCAGGGCGAATCAAGGCGCGTCGATGGAATGCGCTGGTGCGGCCGCGACGTGCCGATCCGGCCGACCCGAATCGGGCGGCAAGTCGGCACTGACTCGCGGACTTCGGCGCCGGCGCTTCGGGACGGCTGCTGTAATTTCGAAAAGATTCATTTATTATCAATCACTAACGAAATATTCCTAAGGTCTGGTCAAGGTGGCGAAAGAGCTCCCGGAACGCGGCAAGTCGAAGGGCGCCAACGCAACGGCGCGCAAGGCGGCCGCGCCGCCGAATCCGCGCCGGCAGAAGCTGTGGCGCGACCTGTCGCTGATCGCGATCGCCCCGGTGTTGCTGTATCTGCTGGCCTGTCTGTTCACCTATTCGCCGAACGATCCGGGCTGGTCGCAGGCCGCCGGCAGCGTGCTGACCCCGATCCACAACATCGGCGGCGCCATCGGCGCATGGATCGCCGACTTCCTGCGCCAGATGTTCGGTTACACCGCCTACGTGCTGCCGCTGCTGCTGGGCGCCATCGCCTGGATCGCGTTGTTCGGCATGGATACCGATGGCGATGGCGAGGCCGATCTCGGTCCCGCGCTGCGCCTGGTCGGCATGGTCGGTTTCCTGATCGCCGCTACCGGCATCCTGCACCTGCGCCTGTATTTGCCGAGCGAACACAACGAGGCGCATGCCGGCGGCATCCTCGGCCGATTGGTCGGCAGTTCGCTGAAGACCGGCTTGGGCGAATTCGGCGGGGGGCTGTTCCTGCTGGCGCTGTTCCTGATCTCGGTGACCCTGGCCACGGGCCTGTCGTGGTTCGCGGTGATGGAACGCATCGGTGGCTGGGCGCTGAAGCTGCCGGCGCTGTTCCGCCGCGGCACCCAGCAGGCGACCGAATGGCAACAGACCCGGGTCATGCGCGAAGAACGCGAGGAGGTGCGCAAGGTCGATGCCGAGCTGCGCGCCAAGCGCGAGCCGGTGAAGATCGAACCGCCCGCGCCGCCGGTGGTGGAGAAGAGCGACCGGGCCAAGCGCGAACAGCAGATCCCGCTGTTCCATGGCACGGGCGGCGATGCTTCCGGTTTGCCGCCGCTGGCCCTGCTCGACGATCCGAAGCCGCAGACCAAGGGTTATTCGGAAGAAACCCTGGAAACGCTGTCGCGGCAGATCGAGTTCAAGCTGAAGGACTTCCGCATCGACGCGCAGGTGGTCGGCGCCTATCCGGGCCCGGTGATCACCCGTTTCGAAATCGAACCCGCGCCGGGCGTGAAGGTCAGTTCGATCAGTTCGCTCGACAAGGACATCGCGCGCGGCCTCAGCGTGAAGTCGGTGCGCGTGGTCGACGTGATCCCCGGCAAGTCGGTGATCGGCCTGGAGACGCCGAACACGCATCGCGAAATGATCTACCTCAGCGAGCTGCTGCGTTCGAAGGAATACGACAAATCCCCCAGCCCGCTGACCCTGGCGCTGGGCAAGGACATCGCCGGCCGGCCGACTGTGGCCGACCTGGCGCGCATGCCGCATCTGCTGGTCGCCGGCACCACCGGTTCGGGCAAGTCGGTCGCGGTCAACGCGATGGTGCTGAGCCTGCTGTACAAGGCCACGCCGCAAGACCTGCGCATGCTGATGATCGACCCGAAGATGCTCGAACTCAGTGTCTACCAGGGCATTCCGCACCTGCTGGCGCCGGTGGTCACCGACATGAAGGAGGCCGCCAACGGCCTGCGCTGGTGCGTGGCGGAAATGGAGCGCCGCTACAAGCTGATGAGCGCGGTCGGCGTGCGCAATCTGGCCGGTTTCAACAAGAAGGTCAGGGACGCGCAGGACGCCGGCCAGCCGATGATGGATCCGCTGTTCAAACCGGATCCGGATCTGGCCGAAGCGCCGCGCCCGCTGGAGCCGCTGCCGTTCATCGTCATCTTCATCGACGAATTCGCCGACATGATGATGATCGTCGGCAAGAAGGTCGAGGAACTGATCGCGCGCCTGGCGCAGAAGGCGCGCGCCGCCGGCATCCATTTGATCCTGGCCACGCAGCGCCCGTCGGTGGACGTGATCACCGGGCTGATCAAGGCGAACATCCCCACGCGCATCGCCTTCCAGGTATCGAGCAAGATCGACTCGCGCACCATCCTCGACCAGAGCGGCGCCGAATCGCTGCTCGGCAATGGCGACATGCTGTATCTGCCGCCCGGCACCGGCATGCCCGAACGCATCCACGGCGCTTTCGTCAGCGACGACGAAGTGCATCGCGTGGTCGAGCACATCAAAGCCACCGGCACACCGGACTACATCGAAGGCGTGCTGGAAGAAGTGCAGAGCATGGGCGATGGCGTGGTGGTCGGCGCGACCGGCCTGCCGGAAGCCGCCAACGCCGACGACCCGGAAGCCGACCCGCTGTACGATGAGGCGGTGAAGATCGTCACCGAGAGCCGTCGCGCATCCATCTCCGGAGTGCAGAGGCGCCTGAAGATCGGCTACAACCGCGCCGCGCGCCTGGTCGAGGCGATGGAGGCGGCCGGCGTGGTGTCGCCGCCCGAGCACAACGGCGACCGCACGGTGCTGGCGCCGCCGCCGCGTTGAAGTTCGCTTGCGATTAAGCCGGACAGGACTGTGATCGGCGCCTGTTCAGCTTGCCGCGACGACACTGCGTACGAATCCGAACTCTCCGTCTTCATGAAAACGTCCCTGCATTCGTTGAAATTCGCCGTTCTCGCCACCGCCCTGGTCGCCGGATGCGCCACCGCCGGCGCGCGCGATGAGCTCAAGTCGTTCACCAGCGGCCTGAATGGGCTCGACGGGCAGTTCGTCCAACAGGTGTACGACCGCGGCGGCAAGCTGAAGGAAAGCAGCAACGGCCGCGTCGCCCTGTCCGCGCCGAAGCTGTTCCGCTGGGAATACCGCAAGCCTTACGAGCAACTGATCGTCGCCGACGGTCGCAAGGTCTGGATCTACGAGCCCGACCTGCAGCAGGCCACCGTTCGCGACCAGGGCGCGGAAGAGCAGAACAGCCCGCTGTCCGCGCTGTTCGAACCGGCCAAGCTGGACGCGCGTTTCAACGTCAAGGAAGGTGCGATGGCTGCTGGCCTGCAATGGCTGGTGCTGACCCCGAAGCTGGAAGGCGATGCCGGCTTCCAGAGCGCCAGACTCGGCTTCGGCAGCACCGGTCTGGCGAAGATGGAAGTCGTCGATGCGGTCGGCCAGCGTACCGAGATCTCCTTCAGCGGCTGGAAGCGCAATCCGTCGTTCGCCACCGGCACGTTCAAGTACGTGCCCGGCAAGGACATCGACGTGGTCGGCGAGCGCTAGGGAACATCGGAAGCGTTCTTGTGGGAGCGACCTTGGTCGCGAATGCTTTGGCTTCTTCTCACCCCGCCCAAGAGCATTCGCGGCCAAGGTCGCTCCCACGGAGTCCCGTTGCGACGTCTGATGGGCCTCGACGTGGGGCGTTATCATGCGCACGTGGCCAAGCCGAAGATCCCGCTGCTCGAAGAACCCGACCTGCTGACGGTCGACCGCACCGCGATGCGGCC
>DASRYD010000250.1:0-5232 GCA_035653955.1 Pseudoxanthomonas sp. | reverse complement strand
AGCCGGCTCGGCCTTCGGGCCCAGCGGGATCACCACACCGACCGAGGCCAGCAGGTCGCCGAAGCTGTCGGCATCGTCGATCGAGCCGTCGTACGACGGGCCGATGGCGCTGTCGTCGAAGTCGATGCGGTAGGCCAATTCGGCGCGGACGCCCACGCGACCCACGTCAGCCTGGAGACCGCCACCCAGCTTGGCGGCGAAGTTGCCTTCCTTGCGCTCACCGGGAGAATTCGGGTTCGGGAATGCATCGAATTCTTCCTCCGAACGCTGGTAACCCAGGCCGGCGACGACGTACGGGTGCCACTTCTTCTCGCCCAGCCAGAAATGACGGCGCAGATCCAGCGAGATGCCGTACTGGCTCCAGTTCAAGTCGGGATTCTTGGTCAGGCTCGGATTCTGGTAGTTCAGCTCGCCGTCTACCGACCAGTTCGGGCTGATGAATTTGCCCAAGCCAATGGCACCAAAGCTGGTGTCGTCGGTGTTGCGGTCGTTGTCCTGGACGTTGACGCCGGCCGAACCGGTCAGGTACCAACGGTCATCGAACTCCTGAGCGGAAGCGGCCTGCGCTACGCCCAGGCCGGCCAGCAGTGCGGCACAGAGAAGTTTTTTGTTCATTTGCAGCTCCTTAATCAGGTTTGTAAAGAAACCAGTTTGCCTTCCTACTACATGCCGAACCCGCAGGCACGCATTTGACGGCCACGACCCGCAACCGACTTGGCGTAAAGATTAGGGGAAACCAAGTGAAGGTCGTGTTAACACTAACATAACAATGCCGGATACCGGGTGTAAACCCGTTGCGCCGCCAATTCTAATTGCCATACAGGTAGCTGAACAAACCATCGCAGCATCTAAACCCGAGCCTCAGCCTGACGAGGGAGGATAACCGGTCTTCGCGCCATGCGAGAGACTTCACTCCCGAGTTCCAAAGATTCGTTGCCTCCGTGCAACGCATTGGTCCTGACGCAGCTCTTGGCGCCATGGCTGCCAAGCCCGATGCTGGCGCGCATGGATGCCATGACCTCTCTCCCCTCGCTGTTCCTGTCCCACGGCTCGCCGATGCTGGCGACGGAGGATTCCCCGACCGGGCGGTTCCTCGACCATCTATCCGGTCGATTCCCCCGGCCACGGGCCATCCTCGTCGCCTCGGCCCATTTCATGGCCCCTTCGCCGACCCTGACGGCGGCGACGCGACCCGAAACCGTCCACGATTTCGGCGGCTTCCCGGCTCCCCTTTATGAAATCCGCTACCCGGCTCCCGGCGCACCCGATTTGGCTATGAAGGCCGCGGAGTTGCTGACCGAAGCTGGCTTCGATGCCCGCCAGGATCCCGAGCTCGGCATCGACCATGGCGTCTGGGTACCCTTGCGCCGGATCTATCCCAAAGCCGACATCCCCGTCGTCGCACTGTCGGTGGACCCGCGCCGCACCGCCGAATGGCATTACCTGATGGGGCGCGCCCTGGCGCCGTTGCGCGCGGAAGGCGTGCTGATCGTCGGTTCGGGCGGGTTTTCGCACAACCTGCGCGCGCTGGCGTGGGGCGAACCTGGTGCGCCCGAGTTCCCCTGGATGAGCGCATTCACCGGACCATTGCGGGAAAGCCTGCTGGCCGGCGACATTGCCGGCGCCCTGGATTGGACCTCACTGCCGGAAGCGGCGCGCAACCATCCCACTCCTGAGCACCTGTTCCCGCTGTACGTGGCGCTGGGCGCCGGTGGCGAAGATGCTCGCGGCCAGCTGCTGCATCGCGACGTGGAAATGGGCGCACTGGCGCTGGATGCCTTCGCGTTCGAAGGAGCCGTTCGATGAAAGCCGTCGCCCTGACCCGCTACCTCTCCATCGACGATCCGCGATCGCTGGTCGATGTGGAACTGCCGAAACCCGAGCCCGGCGCGCGCGATCTGCTGGTCCGCGTGGAGGCCGTGTCGGTCAATCCCGTCGATACCAAGCTGCGTGCACCGAAACCGCAGGTGGAGGCGCAACCGCGAGTGCTCGGGTTCGACGCGGCCGGCGTGGTCGAAGCGGTCGGCGCGGAAATCTCCGGATTCAAGCCGGGCGACGCGGTGTATTACGCCGGCGATGTCACCCGACCCGGCAGCAACGCGCAATTCCAGCTGGTCGACATGCGCCTCGCCGCACGCAAACCGGTTTCGCTGGATTTCGCCGCCGCGGCCGCGCTGCCGTTGACGGCGATTACCGCATGGGAACTGTTGTTCCAGCGCATGCCCTATGCGTTCGAAGGCGGCGGGACAGGAAAAACGCTGCTGGTGATCGGTGGCGCGGGCGGCGTGGGTTCCATCGCCATCCAATTGGCGAAGCTGGCCGGCTTCTCCGTTGTGGCCACCGCGTCGCGCGCGGAAACCATTGCGTGGTGCCGGTCGCTCGGCTCCGATCACGTGATCAGCCACCGTGAATCGCTCTCGTTGCAGTTGCAGGAGTTGGGCATTGCGGCGGTCGATGCGGCACTGAACCTGGCCGACACCGACCATTACTGGACGGAGCTGGGCGAACTGCTCGCTCCTCAGGGCCATGTCGGCCTGATCGTCGAGCCGAAAGGCGAGCTGCGCATCGGCGACCCGTACAAGATGAAATGCATCGGCATCCACTGGGAACACATGTTCGCCCGCCCGCGCTTCCGCACAGCTGACATGGCCGAACAAGGCCGCATTCTCGCCCGCGTCTCCGAATTGGTCGATGCCGGCAAGCTGCGTGGCACGCAGACCGCGACGCTGTCGCCGATCGACGCTGCGAATCTGCGCGAAGCGCACAAGCGGCTGGAATCCGGCACGACGATCGGCAAGCTCACCTTGTCGGGCTGGTGACCGTCCTGCGAAGCTGTGACGCAACCTTCCCCTCTCCCACCTGTCCGATCCGATGCAACTCCCGTCCCGCTTCGCCTCTCGTCTCCTGCAGCTCGTATTCGGCCTGTTCCTCTACGGCATCGGCATCAGCCTGATGGTCCGTGCAGCGCTGGGCATCGCGCCATGGGACGTGCTGACCCAGGGTATCGCGAAGCAAAGCGGCTGGTCGTTCGGCCTGCTGACCAACGTCATCGGCGCGGCCGTGTTGTTGCTGTGGTGGCCGATCCGGCAGAAGCCCGGCTTGGGTACGGTGCTCAACGTGTTGCTGATCGGGCCCAGCGCGCAGTTCGGCTTGTGGCTGTTCCCCGAATTCGGCGCTCTTCCGACCCAGATCTCCGCCTTCGCCGCCGGCATGGGCGTGCTCGCGTTGGCCACCGGGCTCTATATCGGCGCTGATTTCGGCCCTGGCCCGCGCGACGGGCTGATGACCGGCCTGCATCGACGCACCGGCTGGCCGATCTGGGCCGTGCGTACCGGCATCGAGGCCTCGGTGCTGGCGCTGGGCTGGTGGCTGGGCGGCAATGCCGGCTGGGGCACACTGGCCTTCGCCCTGTTGATCGGGCCGATGTGCTCGGCGACCCTGCGCTGGTTCGCACCCAATGTGCGACCGGCCGAACGGCAGTTGCTGGACTCGCCTGCCGACTGACCCGCGCTTGCCCGCCACGCGGATTCCCGGCAACCTGCGCGCTCCATACGCACGCGCATGCCAGATGACGACGCCCGTCGCCGCGGTTCCCTCGCCCTACCCTCACCTGCTCGCCCCGCTCGACCTGGGCTTCACCACGCTGCGCAACCGCGTACTGATGGGCAGCATGCACACCGGTCTGGAAGACCGCGCGCGCGACTTCCCTCGCCTGGCGGCGTATTTCGCCGAGCGCGCCGAGGGCGGCGTCGGCATGATCGTCACCGGCGGCTTCGCCCCCAATGTGGTGGGCTGGCTCAAGCCGTTCGGCAGCAAGCTGTCGTGGCCGTGGGAAGTGCGGCCGCACAAGTTCCTCACCGCCGCCGCGCACGAACATGGCGCGAAGATCTGCCTGCAACTGCTGCACGCCGGCCGCTATGGCTACCACCCGCTGATGGTCGCGCCGTCGAAGTTGAAGGCGCCGATCAATCCGTTCACTCCGCGCGCATTGTCCTCGCGCGCCGTCGAACGGCAGATCGACGCCTATGCCGCCGCCGCGCGCCGCGCGCGCGAGGCCGGCTACGACGGCGTCGAGATCATGGGTTCGGAAGGCTATTTCATCAACGAATTCACCGCGCCGCGCACCAACAGGCGCAACGACGCATGGGGCGGCACGCCGGAAAAACGCATGCGGTTCGCCGTGGAAATCGTCCGTCGCGTGCGCGAGACGGCCGGACCGGATTTCATCATCGTCTATCGCTTGTCGCTGCTCGACCTGGTCGAGGACGGCAACCGCTGGGACGAGATTCTCATGCAGGCCAAGGCGGTGGAAGCCGCGGGCGCCACGATCATCAATTCCGGCATCGGCTGGCATGAGGCGCGCATTCCCACCATCGTCACGTCGGTTCCGCGCGCGGCCTTCGTCGATGCGACGGCCAAGCTGAAACCGCACCTGCGCGTGCCGCTGGTCGCGACCAATCGCATCAACATGCCGGACGTGGCCGAGGGCATCCTCGCCGCCGGCAAGGCCGACATGGTGTCGCTGGCACGCCCGTTGCTGGCCGATCCGCGATGGGTGGAGAAGGCGCGCGCCGGCCGCAGCCACGCCATCAATACCTGCATCGCCTGCAATCAGGCCTGCCTTGACCACGTGTTCGAGAACAAGCTGGCCAGTTGCCTGGTCAATCCGCGCGCCTGCCATGAGACCGAACTGGTCTACAGGAAAACCTTCGCGCCGAAACGCATCGCGGTGGTTGGCGCCGGACCGGCGGGATTGGCCTGCGCCACGGTCGCCGCCGAACGCGGCCATCGGGTGACCCTGTTCGATGCCGCCAGTGAGGTCGGCGGCCAGTTCAACGTCGCCAAGCGGATTCCGGGCAAGGAGGAATTCCACGAAACCCTGCGTTATTTCCGCCACAAGCTGGAAGAGACCGGGGTCGACGTGAAGCTGTCCACGGCCGCGACCGCTCCGATGCTGGCCGATTACGACGAAGTGGTCCTCGCCTCTGGCATCGTGCCACGCAAGGTGGATTTTCCGGGACACGACCATGCCAAGGTCGTCGGCTACCTCGACGTGCTGTCGGGCCGGGCCCGGGTTGGCGAACGCGCGGCGTTGATCGGCGCCGGCGGCATCGGCTTCGACGTGGCCGAATTCCTCGTGCACGAGGGCGAATCGCCATCGCTGGACCCAGCGCGCTGGATGGCCGAATGGGGCGTGGACCCGGCCTTCGAGACCCGCGGCAGCCTGGCCGA
>DASRYD010000249.1:0-5608 GCA_035653955.1 Pseudoxanthomonas sp. | reverse complement strand
GGCAAAGGCGGCGAGCAGCCGGCGACCGACGCCGGGCTGACCCTGCAGCAAGCCGTGCAACGCGCTCCCGTCCCCCCGCCACCGCCCCCCGTTCCCGTGCACGAAAACACTTCCGCTCCGCCGCCAGGCTCCGACGACCTCGACCCCGGCATCTTCCGCGCCTACGACATCCGCGGCGTGGTCGGCCAGAACCTCAACGTGCGCGTCGCCGAGCAGATCGGCCAGGCCATCGGCACGGTGATGCAGGAGCAAGGACTCAACGACATCGTGGTCGGCCGAGACGGCCGCCTGTCCGGTCCGGACCTGGCCGCGGGCCTGATCGAAGGCCTGCGCAAAGCCGGCCGCAACGTCGTCGACATCGGCATGGTGCCCACGCCGGTGTCCTACTTCGGCGCCTACCAGCTGCGCACCGGTTGCTGCGTTTCGGTCACCGGCAGCCACAATCCGCCGGATTACAACGGCTTCAAGATCGTCATCGGCGCGCAAACCCTGTCCGGCGATGCCATCACCGACCTGTACCGTCGCATCCGCGACGGCCGCCTGTTCGAGGCTCCCGCGCATGCGCCGCTGCAGCAACGCGACCTGGCCCCCGACTACATCCAGCGCATCGTCGGCGACATCCGCCTGGCCCGTCCGCTGAAGGTGGTGGTCGACGCCGGCAACGGCGTCGCCGGCGAAATCGCGCCGAAGCTGCTCGAAGCCATCGGCGCCGAAGTGATCCCGCTGTATTGCGACATCGACGGCACCTTCCCCAACCACCATCCTGACCCGAGCGAGCCGCACAATCTCGAGGACCTGGTGAAGAGCGTCGCGCAATTCGACGCCGACCTCGGCCTGGCCTTCGACGGCGATGGCGACCGCCTCGGCGTGGTCACCCGCGATGGCCACAACATCTTCCCCGACCGCCTGCTGATGCTGTTCGCCGCCGACGTGCTGGACCGCAACCCCGGCGCACAGGTGATCTACGACGTGAAATGCACCGGCAAGCTGCACGGCTGGATCGTGCAGCACGGCGGCGAGCCGCTGATGTGGCAGACCGGGCATTCGCTGATCAAGGCGAAGATGCGCGAAACCGGCGCGGCGCTGGCCGGCGAGATGAGCGGGCATTTCTTCTTCCAGGAGCGCTGGTACGGGTTCGACGACGGCCTGTATTCGGCCGCGCGCCTGCTGGAAATCCTCGCTCTGCGGCCGGAAAGCCCCAGCGCGGTACTGGATGCGCTGCCCGGCGGCGTGGCCACGCCAGAGATCAAGGTGGATGTGCCTGGCGGCAATCCGCACGCGGTGGTGTCGCGTTTCATCGATCGCGCCCATCTGGTCCGCGCGGTGCGTTTCGAAGGCGCGGAGCTGTCTACCATCGACGGCCTGCGCGCCGACTGGCCGGACGGCTGGGGCCTGATGCGCGCGTCGAACACGACGCCGGTGCTGGTGCTGCGCTTCGAGGCCGACAACCGCGAGGCGCTGGGCCGCATCCAGACCGCGTTCCGCCAGCATCTGCACGAAGTCGCGCCGGAGTTGAAGCCGACGTTCTGACTGGCCTGTGGGAGCAGCTGTACCCGCGTGCCTTTCCGCTTCGCTGCCCGGTAGGGCGGGTCTCGACCCGCCTTCGATGGGCCGGAAAGTCTAAGGCGGGTGGAAACTAGCCTACGAATCCTTTGACCTGTGGGCGCGCAGACCGCAGAGCAACGAAACGGCCGTCAGCAAGGTAACCAGGACAAGCGCGATGTCGGGCTGGCGGCATCGGAACTCTTCGGCGAAAAGAGAGAAGCGCGCGAAGCAATAACCCGAAGCAAGGTCGGCGGATGCAAGAAACCAGAGAGCAGACCAAATAGCGCCAAGCGCCGCGACCACGGACAGGATGGATAAAAGGATTCGTCCGGTTTTGTGCATCACCCGCGGGCGAATATGTTTGGTTGGATTGCGATAGGGATCTTCGCCTTGGTGCGAGGTTGAGTCCTTTTGGACGCCAGTAACGGGCATATCGCTATTGTTTGGTTGACGAAGCCGCCTTATCCGCGGCCGTTTCATTGCCCGATTTCAATCGCCGATACCTCGCCAACGTCTCCGCGACTTCCCCGTCCAGCGCCGCGCGGTCGCGGGTAAAGCCGACCAGCAGCGACTGCTGACGGGCGAGTTCGGCGTGACGTGCGCGGATTTCCGCCTGCATCTGGTCGACCACCGGCTTGCCGGCCAGCTCACGACCGCTGGCCTGATCGAGCAGGGTGATCAGCCCGCCACGCAGGCTGACCAGGTTGAAACGAGCGGTGCGCAGGTTGTCTTCGAGCAACTGCCGGCGCTCGGTGAACACCCGCTGCAACTGCTCCTCGCTGCCGAAATTCTGCAGCAGCCCCTGGTCGGATGACGCCTGCAGTCTGGCCGCCGCTTGCTGCGCATCCGCCTGCGCTGCAGCGGCCTGCGCGGCGGCACGCTCGGCTTCGGTCTGCGGCGCGGACACGCTGGCGGTGCGCATGCCGCTCTTCGGATTGATCTCGTCGCGGGCACGGTTCACCGCGTCCGGCGGCAGCGCGTCGCTGCACACGCGGTTGCCCTTGTCGTTCCAGCAATACAGCTTCTTCGCCGATTGCTGCGCAACGGCGGGCGCAGCGAGCACGGCGAAACCCAGCGCCAGCCACGCAATCGACTTCATGTTCATGCAACCTCCCCCCGGATCAGCCGGCGGCGGCGCTCCCGTAGCGCGCGCGGTAGGCCAGCAACTGGTCGCGATGTCCGACAAGTTCGGCGTTTTCCCCGGCGAATGCAAGCAGATCTTGCAGGTTGGCGACGGCGATCACGGGAATGCCGGTTTCCGCCGCGACCGACTGCGCCGCGGAGCGTCGTTCATGGTCGTCCTCGCGCAGGATCTCCTGCCGGTCCAGCGCGACCACGATCCCTGCCGGCACGCCACCCGCATCGCCGATCAGCGCCAGCGCCTCGCGGATCGCGGTGCCCGCGGTGATCACGTCGTCGACAATCAGCACGCGGCGCTCGGCCAGCGCCGCACCGATCAGGGTGCCACCTTCACCATGGGCCTTGGCTTCCTTGCGGTTGAACGCGAGCGGCAGGTCGCGGCCGCGCCGGGCGTACTCGCAACCCAGCGCGGTGGCCAGCGGGATGCCCTTGTAGGCGGGGCCGAACAGCAGGTCGAACTGCACCCCGGTCGCGTCGATCGCGTCAGCGTAGCAGGCGGCCAGCTCGGCCAGCTTCGTGCCGCTGTCGAAACGCCCGGCATTGAAGAAATACGGGCTGTGCCGCCCCGACTTCAGGGTGAATTCGCCGAAGCGCAGCGCCTCGGCATGCAGGGCCAGTTGCAGGAAGCGGGATTTGTGCATGGTCGCCGGGAAGAGGGTGGGGCGAACGCTAGTTTACCCATCGCGGGCGACGACCTTGCGCTGCGCGGCCGCGGGTTATGCTTCCGCCCATCCTTCGATCCGGTCCGCCCGTGAAAATCATCAGCTTCAACGCCAATGGCATCCGTTCCGCCGCCAACAAGGGCTTCTTCGACTGGCTGAAGCCGCAGAACGCCGACGTGGTCTGCCTGCAGGAAACCAAGGCGCAGGAAGACCAGCTGGCCGATGCCTGTTTCCGTCCCGACGGCCACCACTGCTTCTACCGCGACGCGAGCACCAAGAAAGGCTACAGCGGCGTGGCGATCTACTCGAAGCGCGAGCCGGACGAGGTGCGCACCTCGCTGGGCTGGGCGCCGTTCGACGACGAAGGCCGCTACGTCGAGGCGCGCTACGGCAAGCTGAGCGTGGTGTCGTTCTATATCCCGTCCGGCAGCTCCGGCGAGGAGCGCCAGGGCTTCAAGTTCGAAGTGATGGAATGGCTCAAGCCAACCCTCGACGAGTGGCTGGCCAGCGGCCGCGACTACGTGCTGTGCGGCGACTGGAACATCGTGCGCAGCAAGCGGGACATCAAGAACTGGTCGTCGAACCAGAAGAACTCCGGCTGCCTGCCGCCCGAGCGCGCCTGGCTCAACGGCATGATCGGCGACGATGGCGGCAGCGACGGCACGCCGGCCCTGGCCAAGGGCTGGGTCGACACCTACCGCTCGCTGCACCCGCAAGGCCAGGACTACACCTGGTGGAGCAACCGCGGCGCCGCGCGCGCCAACGACGTCGGTTGGCGCATCGACTACCAGTTCGCCACGCCCGCGCTGGGCAAGCGCGCGAAAGCCTGCGCGATCGCCCGCGAGCCGCGCTTCTCCGACCATGCGCCGTATGCGGTGGAGTACGCCGAATGAGCAAGACGCCAGCGGACGCCAGGCCCGCCAAGCCCTCGATCTGGAAGGCGTTCGCGCAGCCGTCCGCGAGCACGATGTTCTTCTTCGGCTTTTCCTCGGGGCTGCCGTTCCTGCTGGTGGCCGGCACGCTGGCGTTCTGGCTGAAGGACCGCGGCATCGTGCTGAAGGACATCACGATGATCGCCAGCGCCGGCATGCTGTACGCGTTCAAGTTCGTCTGGGCGCCGTTGCTCGACCACTGGAAACTGCCGGGTTTCGCCAAGCTCGGCCGCCGCCGCGGCTGGCTGCTGTTTTCGCAGCTGGGGGTGGTGGCGGCGCTGCTGGCGATGGCCGCGTTCACGCCGGATCGGTTGCAGGCCTTCGTGCTGGCGACGTTGGCCGTGGCTTTCTTCGGCGCCACCCAGGACATTGCCGTGGACGCCTACCGCATCGAGATCGCGCCCGAATCCGCGCAGGGCGCGCTGGTGGCGACCTACGCGCTGGGCTACCGCATCGGCCTGATCATCGCCGGCGCGTTCGCGGCGATCATGGCCGACCACATCCCATGGCCGACGGTGTACGTGGCCATGGCCGCGTGCATGCTGATCCCGATCGTCGCCAACCTGCTGGCGCGCGAACCTGATGTCGTGCAGGTCAAGACGCAGGGTTGGTCGCACGCGATGCGGCTCGCGGTGATCGAACCCTTCGTCGATTTCTTCCGTCGCTACGGGATCGCGCTGGCGCTGACCCTGCTCGCGTTCATCCTGCTGTTCAAGGTGCCCGAACAGGCCACCATCGGCGGCATCATGAGCCCGTTCTACCGCGACATGGGCTTCAGCAAGACCGAGATCGGTTCGATCACCAAGATCTGGGGCGTGTGGGTCGGCATCGTCGGCGTGTTCATCGGCGGCGCGATGGTGGCGCGCTGGGGCGCGTGGAAATCCTTGGGCGTGATGATCGTGGTCTGCGGTGCCTGCAACCTGCTGTACCTGCTGCTGATCCCCAACCAGGGCAACCTGTGGATGTTGACGGCGGTGATCTCGGCGGAAAACCTGACCCTCGGCATGCTGGGCCCGCCGACGGTGGCGTTCCTGTCGTCGCTGGTCAATCGCGAGCACACCGCCACGCAGTACGCGTTGCTCAGCTCGCTGGTGAACCTGCCGGGCAAGGTGCTCGGCTTCTTCGCCGGCGGCATCGCCATGGCGACCGGCTACGGCATGTACTTCGTGATCACCGTGCTGGCGCTGTTGCCGGCGATGATGCTGTACATCCTGCTGACGCCGCGACTGCGCGCGCGCGTCGTCGCGGCTCAGGCCGGATAAACCACGCCCAGCACGCGCGGACCTTGCGCGCCGCTGACCGAAGGCAGATTGCCGGGGCGGCCGGCGA
>DASRYD010000248.1:0-3750 GCA_035653955.1 Pseudoxanthomonas sp. | reverse complement strand
ACCAGGTCCCCGGCGCAGGCGGTCGTCGCGGTGGCGGTCAGGACGGCGGACAGCAGGATGCGACGCATGCGGGTCTCCTTCGGCGGGTGCGGGCATGACGACAGGCAGTGGCCTCGCACGCAGCATGCCGGTGTATCGTTTAACACGAAGCAAAGGCGGGGTCCGCCATGCTTCGTCCATTCATATACCGGAGTCGCGCATGTTCCGTCGCCTGTCGCCCGTCCTGCTGTGCCTGAGCATCGCCGCCTGTTCCGCACCCGCACCGGACGAACAGGAACAGGCCGTCGCCCAGTCCGAGCAGCGCGCGGAACAGGATGCCAAACCCGCGCCGCAGACCGAGGTCGCCACCGACGCGGCCACTTGCGACGCAACCCAGGCGCAATGGACCGTCGGCAAGGCGGTCGGCGACGCCGATCTGGAACAGGCCCGCAAGGACGCCGGCGCGCAGACCGCGCGCACGCTGAAACCGGGCCAGGTGACGACGATGGAATTCAATGCCGCGCGCCTGAACATCGATGTCGACGACAAGGGCGTGGCGACCGCGGTGCGCTGCGGCTAAGTCCCCGCGCGCATGCTGCTTCGGTTGATCCCCAAGGTCTTCTACGCCGACATCGGCGTCGGCGTGGATTTCTTCGTGCGCTGCCTGGGTTTCCAGATCCTGCACCAGGACGACACCATCACCGTGCTCGGCCGCGAAGGCACCAAGCTCTACCTGATGCAGAACGCCGAATTGGCCGCGCTCGACCGGCCCGAACTGGCGATAGAAACCGACGACATCGCGGCCATCCATGCGGAAATCGCCGCGCGCGCGCCGGAAGTGCTGCATCCGAACCTGCCGACGGTGCAACGCCGGCCCTGGGGCGCGCAGGAATTCGCGGTGCTCGACCCGACCACGGTCTGCGTGGTGTTCCGGCAGTGGTGAGCGGCGACGCCGCAGCCAAGAAATCCGATGTGGGAGCGACGTAGGTCGCGATCGCCCCTGCCCATGGCTTCGATGTGGAGCCGGAAGACATCGCGGCTTACCGGTTGCTGCCACAACCGCTCCCACGGCGGGAATATCCGGCATCCCGGCGGTAGCCCGATCCGCCGACCAAAGTTGCTTTTGAAACCAATAACTTGCGTGCTGAAATTCGCTTGCGGCACCGCAGCATCTGTGGTTTAGTCGGGGCTCCGGTGACATTCCGACGCGCCGCTGACGGGCAGGGCGCGGTGTCGCCGTCCCCGACGGTTTGAGGTAGCGCCATGGCTTCGCGCCAGAGCCAGCCACACAGCAACGTGGGTCTGTACGACCCCAACGACGAACGCGACGCCTGCGGCTTCGGCATGATCGCGCAGCTCGACGACCAGCCGTCGCGGGCGATCGTCGATACCGCGATCAATGCCTTGTCGCGCATGACCCATCGCGGCGGCGTCGCCGCCGACGGATTGACCGGCGACGGCTGCGGCCTGCTGATCCGCAAGCCGGATGCGTTCCTGCGCGCGCTGGCGAAGGAAGCCGGCATCGAGGTCGGCGAACGCTTCGCCGCCGGCCTGGTGTTCCTGCCGCGCGACGAAGCGCTGGCCGCGCAATGCCGCGCGACGCTGGAAGCCGAACTGTTCCGTACCGGCGCGACGATCAAGGGCTGGCGCGTGCCGCCGACCGACGCTTCGGTGTGCGGCGAACTCGCTAAGGACACCCTGCCGCACATCGAGCAGGTATTCGTCGACGCCGGCGCCGCACAGAAGGACGAGGCCTTCGCGCTGGCGCTGTTCCTGGCCCGCCGCCGCGCCGAGCAATCGTTGCTCGAGACCACGCCGGATTTCTACGTGGTGACGCTGGCCCCGCACAGCATCGGCTACAAGGGCATGGTGCTGCCGGACAAGCTGGCCCGGTTCTACCCGGACCTGCAGCGCAGCGACCTGGCCAGCAGCGCGGTGGTGTTCCACCAGCGCTTCTCCACCAACACGCTGCCGCGCTGGCCGTTGGCGCATCCGTTCCGCGTACTCGCCCACAACGGCGAGATCAACACCATCGAAGGCAACCGCCGCTGGGCGCAGGCGCGCAGCAAGGTGTGGAAGACGCCGCGCTTCGACATCGCCGAGTTCGACCCGGTCATCTCGATGCACGGCTCCGATTCGCAGAGCCTGGACAACATGCTCGAGCTGCTGGTCGCCGGCGGCATGGAACTGATCCAGGCGCTGCGCATCCTGGTGCCGCCGGCCACGCAGTCGCTGGAATTCAAGGACGCCGACCTCGCCGCGTTCTACGAGTTCTACGGCCTCAACACCGAGCCGTGGGACGGCCCGGCCGGCATCGTCGCCTGCGACGCGCGCTACGCCGCGTGCATGCTGGACCGCAACGGCCTGCGCCCGGCGCGCTGGATGCTGACTTCCGATCGCCACTTCATCGTCGCCAGCGAAGCGGGCGTGTGGGAGGTACCGGCCGAGCGCGTGGTGCGCAAGGGCAAGCTCGGCCCCGGCGAAATGATGGCCATCGACCTGAAGCGTGGCGACCTGCTCGACAGCGAAGCGATCGACCGCATCAACCGCGGGCGCGCGCCGTACAAGCAGTGGCTGCACAAGGGCGTGACCTACCTGCAGACCGAGTTGATCGATCCGTCGCTGGCCGAGGAGCCGTTCGACGAGAAGACTCTGGGCAGCTACCACAAGCTGTACCAGCTCAGCACCGAGGAAGTGGAGCAGGTGCTGCGCCCGCTGGCCGAAACCGAGCAGGAAGCCACCGGCTCGATGGGCGACGACACCCCGATGGCGGTGCTGAGCCGGCAGACCCGGCCGTTGTACGACTACTTCCGCCAGGCCTTCGCCCAGGTCACCAACCCGCCGATCGATCCGTTGCGCGAAGACTGCGTGATGTCGCTGGCGACCCAGCTCGGCAAGGAGACCAACATCTTCGCCGCGGGCCCGGAGACGGTGAACCACATCCTGCTCAACTCGCCGGTGCTGAGCCAGCGCAAGCTGCGCCAGATGCTGAAGATGCCGCATTACGACGGCAAGCATCGTCTGATCGACCTGTCGTATTCGGCCGAAGAGGGCTTGAAGGCCGGGCTGGAACGCATCTGCCGCGAATGCGAACAGGCCGCGCGCGACGGCATCGTACTGTTGCTGCTGTCCGACCGCTACCCGGTCGCGGACCGGCCGATGGCGCACGCGCTGCTGGCCACCGGCGCGGTGCACCACCACCTGTCGCGCGCCGGCCTGCGTTGCGACGTCAACCTGGTGATCGAAACCGGCACCGCGCGCGATGCGCACCACATGGCCTGCCTGCTCGGCTTCGGCGCCACCGCGGTGTATCCGTATCTGGCCTACCAGACCCTGTTCGATCTGGGCCGGCGCGGCATCCTCAGCCTGAAGAAAGCCGGCGAACAGGCGCAGATCGGCCGCAGCTACCGCAAGGGCATCTACAAGGGCCTGTCCAAGATCATCTCGAAGATGGGCATCTGCACCATCAGCAGCTACCGCGGCGCGCAGCTGTTCGAGATCGTCGGGCTGGATCCGGAGGTCGTCGACCTCTGCTTCGCCGAAACACCGTCGCGCATCGGCGGCGTCGGCTTCGAACGGCTCGACCTGGAAGCCCGCCAGCTGGAAGCGCGTGCCTGGAACGACCGCGAGTCGCCCGAAGTCGGTGGCCTGCTGAAGTACGTGCACGGCGGCGAGTACCACATGTACAACCCGGACGTGGTGATGACGCTGCAGCGGGCGACGCGCACCGGCGACGCCCGCGACTGGCAGGCCTACGCGGACGCGGTGAAC
>DASRYD010000247.1:0-3358 GCA_035653955.1 Pseudoxanthomonas sp. | reverse complement strand
GCGCAGCACGGGCAGCACCGCGTCGGGCGCCTTCGCCGGCAGGTCGATCAGCAGGTCGTGGCCATCGCGATGCCATTCCAGGACATCGCCGCCCTCGACGCGCACTTCCGACGGATCGCTGGCGAGGCCGGCGACGCGGAGCGTACCCGCCTTCCATTCGTGCACGAACAGGGACAAGGTATCGCCGTCGCGCATGGTCGCGCCCCAGGCCTGCGGCGGCAGTCCGCTGGGCTTGGCTTGCAGCGTTTGCGGATGGCGTTGCAGCCAGGCGCCGATGCCGCGCAGCACGTCGGCTTCGAACGGCACCACGCTGCCATCGCCCATCGGGCCGATGTTGAGCAGGTAATTGCCGCCGGCCGCGCGGGCCTGCACCATGCCGCGGGTCAGTTCGCGCACCTTGCCGGGCAGGTCGTCGCGCGTTTGCCAGCTGCGATAACCCCAGGTGGCGTGGTAGATCGACGCCGGCACTTCGAACGGCGGCTGCATCGACGGCGGCGGCGCTTCGTTGTCGCCGAGGGTGACGAAGTCGCCCGCGTTGTTCCAGATGCGCCCGTTGATCGCCGCCTGCGGCTGCAGTTCGCGCACGATGGCGGCGAACTTGCGGCTCTGTTCCGGCGTCGGCGCCGACATGTCGAACCAGACCTCGGTGATGGGGCCGTAGTTCGTCATCAGCTCGCGCAACTGCCGTTCGATCAGCGGTTCCATCGACGCCGGGATCGGATTGCTGTTGTGTTCGGTTTCCGGCGCGTGGCCCGCGTGCCAGTCGACCAGCGAGAAGTAAACGCCGAAGCCGAGGCCGATCCCGCGGCACGCGGCCGACAGCAGTTTCAGCGGATCCTTGCCGAACGGCGTGCGCCTGACGATGTTGTAGTCGGTCGACTTCGTATCGAACATGACGAAGCCGTCGTGGTGCTTGCTGGTGACGACGATGTAGCGCGCGCCGGCCTGCCTGGCCAGGCCGCAGATCGCGTCGGCATCGAACTTCGGCGCGGCGAAGCGTTCGGCGACCTTGGCGTAGTCGGCTTCCGGGATCTTCCCCCAGCCCTGGATCTGCTCCGAATAGCCGGTGGTCACCGGCTTGCCCTGCCAAACGCCGCCCAGTTCCGAATACAGGCCCCAGTGCACGAACATGCCGTAGCCCAGCCGTTGCCAGCGCGCGATGCGTTCGGCTTCGTCGATCTTCGCCACGGGCGCGGCCCGCGTCGTCGCCGGTTGCGCAGGCGCTTGCGCTGCGGGCTTGCAGGCGGCGGCCAGCAGGCACAGCGCCATGGCGGCGAGACGGCGCAGCGGTGGCAAGGGGCGTTGCATGATCGTCACCATCGTCGTCGTGAGCCCCGTGCGATTATCCGCCGTGGCGGTAGTCGCGCAGCGTATCCGGCTTCATCTCGATGGAGAAACCCGGACGGCTCGGCGGCAGGTACGCGGCGTCGCGGATCGTGCACGGATCGAGGAAATGTTCGTGCAGGTGGTCGACGTACTCGATCACCCGGCCCTCGCGGGTGCCGGCGATGCATACGTAGTCGATCATCGACAAATGCTGCACGTATTCGCACAGGCCGACGCCGCCGGCGTGCGGGCACACC
Source organism: Pseudoxanthomonas sp. (assembly GCA_035653955.1). GTDB lineage: Bacteria > Pseudomonadota > Gammaproteobacteria > Xanthomonadales > Xanthomonadaceae > Pseudoxanthomonas_A. Next base: position 1,775 of record DASRYD010000247.1, on the reverse strand, counting down.
GGCAGGCCATGCTTGGCCGCGACCAGTAGCACACCGAGGATTTCGTTGACTCCGCCGAGGCGGCAGGAATCGATCTGCACCACGTCGACCGCGCCGCCGGCGATGAACTGCTTCCACATCACCCGGTTCTGGCACATCTCGCCGGTGGCGACCTTGACCCCGTCCGCGGCGATGGCTTCGCGGATCCTGCGGTGGCCGGCGATGTCGTCGGGACTGGTCGGCTCTTCGATGAACCAGGGCTTGGCGAACGCGAGCTGGCGCACCCAGTCGATGGCCTGGCCGACTTCCCAGATCTGATTGGCATCGATCATCAGCTTGCGTTCGGACCCGATCACTTCGCGGGCGATGCGCAGGCGGCGGACGTCGTCCTCGAGGTCGCGGCCGACCTTCAGCTTGATGTGGTCGAAGCCGGCGTCGATGGCTTCCTGGCACAGCCGGCGCAGTTTCTCGTCGCTGTAGCCGAGCCAACCGGCCGAGGTGGTGTAGCAGGGATAGCCTTCGCGCTCGAGCGTGGCGATGCGCTCGGCCTTGCCGGCAGCCTGCTTGCGCAGCAGCTGCAGCGCTTCGTCCGGCGTGATCGCGTCGGTCAGGTAGCGGAAGTCTATGCAGCGCACCAGTTCTTCGGGCGTCATGTCGGCGACCAGCCGCCACACCGGCTTGCACGCCGCCTTGGCCCACAAATCCCACACCGCGTTGACCACCGCGCCGGTGGCCAGGTGTATCGCACCCTTGTCGGGGCCGATCCAGCGCAACTGGCTGTCGGAAGTGACGTGGCGCCAGAAGCGGCCCATGTCGGCGGCGACCCAGTCCAGTTCCAGCCCGACCACCAGGTGGCGCATCGCTTCGATGGCCGCGCAGCAGATCTCATTGCCGCGGCCGATGGTGAAGGTCAGGCCGTGGCCCCGCGCGGGGTGGTCGGTTTCGAGGATGACGTAGGCGGCCGAATAATCAGGATCCGGATTCATCGCATCCGAACCGTCGAGCGACTGCGACGTGGGGAAGCGCAGGTCGTGGACCTGCATGCCGGTGATGCGGATATTGAGCGGCGTGGCGCCGGAGCCGGTGTTCATGCGTCCACCGTGCGCTGGTTCTGTTCGCCCAGTCCGTCGATGCCCAGGCGCATCTTCTGTCCGGCGCGCAGGTAGACCGGCGGCTTCAGGCCCAGGCCGACGCCCGGCGGGGTGCCGGTGGAAATCACGTCGCCGGCCTGCAGGCTCATGAAGCGGCTCAGGTAACTGACCAGGTGCGGGATGCGGTAGACCATCTGGTTGGTGTTGCTGTCCTGGTAGCGATGGCCATCGACTTCCAGCCAGATGCGCAGCGCGTGCGGGTCGGCGATTTCGTCGGCGGTCACCAGCCACGGGCCGATCGGGCCGAAGGTGTCGCAGCCCTTGCCCTTGTCCCAGGTGCCGGTGCCCTCCAGCTGGAAGGCGCGCTCGGATACGTCGTTGACCACGAAGTAGCCGGCGACGTGGTCCATCGCGTCCGCTTCGTCGATGTAGCGGCCGGGCTTGCCGATCACCACGCCCAGTTCCACTTCCCAGTCGGTTTTCTGCGAACCGCGCGGAATCTCGACATCGTCGTCGGGCCCGCACACCGCGCTGGTCCACTTGTTGAAGATCACCGGTTCGGCCGGAATGGCCGCGCCGGTTTCCGCGGCATGGTCGGCGTAGTTCAGGCCGATGCAGATGAACTTGCCGACGTTGCCGACGCAGGCGCCGATGCGCGGCGCGCTTTCGACCAATGGCAAGGCGGCCGGATCCAGCTTGCGCAGC
>DASRYD010000246.1:0-1565 GCA_035653955.1 Pseudoxanthomonas sp. | reverse complement strand
GCCGCGCGTCGCCTCGGCATCAGCCGCAGCACGCTGTACCGCCGTCTCGGCGGGGGATTGCGCAAGCCGGCCTAGGCCGGGTCATTCGCATGCCGCGCCGTGGTTTTGCGGCCGGCATTGCGGCGGGAAGCCGTGCTTGCGCCAGTAGGCGAGGATGCCGTTGTCGCGCAGGTAGTCCTGGAACGCGGGGTCGCGGCGCAGGTAGGCCAGATCCTTGGTCCACAGCAGCAGGTCCCAGGTCGAATAGCTCTTCGCGCGCGCCTCGCCGAGCTTGCGCACGTATTCGGCGCCATGCTTCCCTGCGTCGGGCGCGAGCAGGCGGACGAAATTCAGCAGCCCGGTCTTGCGTTCGAACGCTTCGACCGCCGCGGGCACCTGCGACCACAGCGCAGGATCGGTCATCGCGCGCGAAGCGGCGATGTAGCCCGGCTTGAGCAACGCGCCGTTGCCGCCATCGCCGTTGCCGATTTCCCGTTCGGCGAGACGCAGCGCCCCCGCACGGTCGCCCCGCCAGTACGCATTGAACCAGCGACCGTAGCCGGGTCTCTGCGTGCGCCCGGTGTCGGCATCGAACAGGAGCTTGCGCGCCTCGTCGTGCCGCCCGAGGGTATCCAGGATGCGGCCGAGGGTGAACTTGTTCACGCCGTTGAGCGGGTCGCGTACGAGCTGCTCCCGCACCATCGCTTCGGCCTTGTCGAGATAACCCAACCGCGCCATCAGCGTCGCCGTGGAGAACGCCGGCGGCATTTGCGCGCCGCGCACGTCCGCTTCGCGGAACAGTTCGAAACACCGCTCCCAATCGTTGCGTGCGCACGTCGAGACGGCCAGGACCAGATAGGGATCCGGCAACGACGGATCGAGCCGTTGCGCCAGCATCGCTTCCTGCTCGGCTTCGGCCTGAAAGCGCGCCGCATCCGGCGAATTCGATTCGCGCAGGATGTAGCTGTTCAATACGCTCGCCAATGCCGCATGCGCGCGTGCGTCGCCAGGGCGTTCGAGCAGCAATCCGCGCAATTCGGGTATCGCCACGAGGGCGGATTTTTCCGGCGGCAAGTCGAACTTGAAGGCCAACGCCCGCGCGGCCAGCAGCCGGCGCAGGAATTCGGCGTCGCCGCTCCGGCTCGCCGGTCCGTTGGCCAGGCCCATCTTCAGCGCCAGCGAACCGGCCACCTGCTGCGCGACGTCGCGTTGCAGTTGCAGCACTTCGGAAGCGTCGCGGTCGAAGTCCTTCGTCCACAGCGCGGCGCCGCCGGCGTCGAGCAGGCGCAGGCGGATGCGCAGCGACTGCCCGGCCTGTTGCAGGCTGCCTTCGAGCGAATGGGTGATGCCGAGTTTCTGCGCCAGCTGCGCGGGCTCACGGGTTTCCGTAGCGGCGAGGCGGGTCGATTCGCGCGCGATCACGCGCAGGCCGTCGATTTGCGCGAGGCTGCCGATCAACTCCTCGCTGAGGCCGTCGGCGATGATCCTGGTGCTCTCCTGTCCGCCGATGGCCTTCAACGGCATGACCACCAGGGTCGGCATCGCAGCCACGGTCGCGCGGGCGGAAGGCGCGCCGGCCGGCTCGC
>DASRYD010000245.1:0-3288 GCA_035653955.1 Pseudoxanthomonas sp. | reverse complement strand
CTGCGCCTGGGCGAAGCCGTGGCCGCCCCCTGCGGCCTGCAGCTGCATGCGCAGCCCCGGATCGACCAGACCGCCCAGCAGCGCCCAATCGGGTTCCTTGTCCAGCGTGCGCAGGTCGCCTGGCGAGAACACCACCTTGCGCCGCTGCTGCGGATACAACTCGCTCAGCTCGACGCCGTCGGCGACCTTGCGCCAGACCCGCACCGGCTCCCCGGCAATGCGGTATTCGATGCGGTCGGCGCCGCGCAGCAACACCAGTTCGCGTTCGCCGGCGGCGTCGCGGACGCGGTAGCGGCCTTCCCATGCCGCCTCGCCGGCCCATCCATGGCCGGCGAGGAACAACAGCGTCAGCGGCAACGCACGCACCCTCACTTCTGCTTCGCGCCGAGGCCGGCGCGCAGGTCTTCTTCCATCAGCGGCGGGGCGACCTTGCCGCCCTGGCCGAACAGCGAGCCGTAGAACACTGCCAGGCGGTTCTGCGCCTGCGCCATCGCGTGGAAGATCACGTTCTGCTCGACCACGCCCTGGAAGGCGTTCGCGCCCGGGCCGCGCGCGTAGATGCCGACGTCCTCGGCGGCGTGGGTTTCCGAATCCATCGGCACCGCGGCTTCCTGCAGATAGTTGACGTCGCGGGTGTCCACGGCGGTCAGGTCGGGGCGCGCGAACGGGCCGCGGTAGCCGGGGCCGTTGATGTAACCCAGCGTGGTGTACGGCTTGCCGTCCTTGTCCAGCGCCAGCGCGCCGTCGGTCTTGACCAGGCCGAGGATGTCGTTGCCGCGGTCCGGATAGCCGGCGACGGTGAAGGTATGGCTGTGGTCGGCGGTGACGATGATCAGGGTGTCGTCGGCCGAGGTCTTCTGGTTGGCCACGCGCACCGCGTCGGACATGGCGATGGCGTCGAGCAGCGCGCGTTTGGCGTTGCCGGCGTGGTGGGCGTGGTCGATGCGGCCGCCTTCGACCATCAGGAAGAAGCCGTTGTTGCCGCCCTGCTTCTTCAGGATGTCGATGGATTTGGCGGTCATCTCGGCCAGGCTGGGTTCCTTGCCGGCGTCGAGCGCGCGGTCGGCTTCGTATTCCATGTGCGAACGCTCGAACAGGCCCAGTAGGTGCCGCGTGCTGTTCGGGTCGATCGCGTCGAACTGCGCCTTGTTCCACACGTAGGCCGAATTCGCCAGGTGGCTGGTCCACTCGTTCGGCAGGTTGCGGCCGTCCTTGCGACGGCCCTTGGTGCCGGCGTCTTCCGGATCGTTGACGGTATTGGGCAGGAAGTAGCTGCGGCCGCCGCCGAGGGCGACTTCCAGGCCGTTGCCGTAGGGGAATTCGATCAGCTGGCGGGCGATGTCCTTGCAACCGGCGGCGGCGTTGGCCGCGCCCAGTTCGGCGTCGCTTTCCCAGTCGCGGTTCGGTGTGTGCGCGTAGGTCGCGGCCGGGGTGGCGTGGGTGATGCGCGCGGTGCTGACGATGCCGGTGGCCAGGCCCAGGGCCTCGGCGGTTTCGAGGATGGTGGAAACGCCCTGGCCGCGGGCCGAGGCGCAGTCGTTGTACTTGGCCTTCTGGGTGACGCTGAGTACGCCCTGGTTGGTCTTGATGCCGGTGACCATCGCGGTCATGGTCGGCGCGGAATCGGGGGTCTGGCCATTGGCCGAATAGGTCTTGGACAGGCTGACGTAGGGGAAGCGTTCCCAGCTGAGCAGGTTCTCTTCGCCGGTGCGGCCGTTCAACTGGCCTTCGAGGATGCGCGCGGCCGCGACGGTGGAGATGCCCATGCCGTCGCCGACGAACAGGATGACGTTCTTCGCTTTCTTCTGGTTCGGGCGCAGGTTGGCGCCGGCCTTGGCGGCGCGCGCGCCGTCGATGAACCATTTCTCGGCGCTTTCGCCGCTGGCGGCGGCGACCGGTGCGGTGCGCTTGGCCGCGACCTTGCCCTTGATGTGGACGGACTGTTCGGCCAGCGCGGGCGTGGCGATCAGGACGGTGAGGATGGCGCTGCCGAGGGTGGCGTGCATGCGACGCATGGGCGGGTCTCCGGGGGTGGTCGGGGACGCGCAGGGTGCGCGGCGGTCATTGCATGCCGATGACGGGCAGGTAACGGTTCGGCGGCGCGGCGTGCACGGCGGGTGGAATCGCACCGCAATCACGGGTAGGGCGGGTCATGACCCGCCTGCGCGCGCAACTCCGGAAAGCTGACGGCGGGTCAAGACCCGCCCTACGCGCTACGGCTCTGCGTGCTTGTCTTCGAATTTGAATTCCATCGGCGTCCGGTTGCGGCAAGCGTATTTACGTGGCTCGAATCGCCATTGAACAATCGCGGCGAGAACCGCTTCTGTGTAGCCCTTCGGCTGCCCAGAAGATCGACCGATCGGCCGCCACTTCGAGGACACGATCGCCGGCGATCGCACGCGCCCGTCCGTACCGATGACATATGCCACGACAGCATTGCCTTCGAACTCGTTGTGCAAACGCGGTGGAAGCTTGGGGACCGCCGTCCGGGTTGGATCAAGGTGCTTCTCGCATTTCGCGATGTTATTGCCGGCGGCTATCGAGGTTGCCGGGAACGCGGTCAGCATCGTTACGATGAGAATGCATTTCGCCTTCATGGCGAATCTACCGCGCCGGCGGCACCCATATCGCCACGCCCGCCGCTTTCTTCTGCTGGGTCGGAATGCCGATGCCGATGCCTCCGCCCACGTGTCCGCCGTAGCTGCCCGCGCCGACCGACATGCCGACCGGCGATTGCCCCGAACCGCCGACACCGACCAGCACCACGCCGTTGGCGCCCAGCTTCGCGGCTTCGGCCTTCAGCCGCGCCACCGCCGCATCGGTCTGGCCCTGGGTGCCGAAGCCGACCGCGCTGGTCGCTTCCAGCTGGGCGATCTCCACAGAACCCGGCGGCGGGGTCGAATAGACCTGCACCTGCGACGGATCGATCGGCGGCCGCGCCTGGCCCAGCATCACCTTCGAGGCGCTCGCACATCCGGCCAAGACGGCCATGGCGAACAACGCAGCGACAAGACGGAATTTCATGGCGATCTCCCCGGGCACCGGCCCGATCCTGCGGCGATGTTCCGCCGCGCCGACTGAATCCTCGCACACCCGCCCGGGGCGGGAGCCGACAGGCCGCGCGTTATCATGCGCGCTTGGATCACCGACTGTTCCCCCGATGAGCGCTTCCCCCGACCTGCCGGCCGCATGGCCGCGCCTGGCAGTCGAACTGGCCGATCCGGCCACGCTGGCCGCGCAACTGGCGCGACCGGACACGCTGGCCGTGTTCGGCTTCGGCGTGCCGGC
>DASRYD010000244.1:0-4120 GCA_035653955.1 Pseudoxanthomonas sp. | reverse complement strand
GGCGCCCGTAGGCGCGGTGGAAGTCCAGCGCAGCGTCGTACAGGCCATTCAGGCGCTGCAGCCGCGACATGTCGGCGGCGACGCCGGCGTGGTCCGGGTGCAACTGCGAAGCGCGCCTGCGGTAGGCGCGCTTGAAATCGTCCAGCGCGCATTCGGCGCGCAGGCCCAATTCCTCGTAAAGCGCGTCGAAGACGGTTTCGTCCGGCATGCATGCTTCCCCGTGTGGCACTCGCGCGGACCGGAATAGTTCTTCGCGCCTGTCCATGCAAACGCGGACTGGACCCCATGCAGGCCACGCGGGCCGGCGGATGACCGGAATACGCCGCGTTTCGCGTAATGCAATGCAACGGAAGGAATTGACCGGAACGATGACGGACGGGGGAATTTCCACGCACACGGGCATGCCGGTCGGACGACGGCCGCTGCTTGCGCGTTGGTGCCATCGCGCCGGCATGTTGCCGCTGTTGCGCGGTTTGCGCGGATTGAGCCGCCGCGACCTGCGCGTGCTGGCCTACCACCGCGTGCTGGAATCGGCCGATCCGCCGGGTTTCGACTTCGACGTCGAACTGATCAGCGCTTCGGCGGAAGCCTTCCGTAGGCAGATGGCCTACCTGCGCAAGCGTTTCTCGCCAATGACCTTCGACGAGGTGCTGGAACGGATCGAGCATGGGCGAAGCCTGCCCAGGAACGCGGTGCTGGTGACCTTCGACGACGGCTACGAAGACAACTACCGTGTGGCCTATCCGATCCTGCGCGAACTCGGCATGTCGGCGATGTTCTTCGTTTCGACCGGGCACATCGACAGCGGGCGGCCGTTCGCATTCGACTGGCTGGTGCACATGGTCTGCCGCAGCGCGGACGGAAGCCTGCAACTGCCGGAACTGGGAATCGACTGGACGCTGGGGCGGAAGCTGGAAGAACGCCGCGCGCAGGCGGCGACGCTGCTGGACCGGCTGAAGGCGCTGGACGCCGAAGCGCAGAACGCACTGATCGCCGGGCTGGAGGAACGCTGGGGCATGCGGCGCGCCGGTGCGCCCGCGGATTGCCGGCCGATGAACTGGGACCAGTTGCGCGAGATGCGCGCCCACGGCATGGAGGTCGGTTCGCACGGCGTCGACCACAACATGCTGTCGAAATTGCCGTACGCGCGCATGGTCGCCGAGGTAGTCGGCTCCAAGCGCGTGCTGGAACGCGAACTGGGCGGCGCGGTTTCGGTGCTGTCGTACCCGGTCGGCGGTCCCGATGCCTACGATGGCGACACCATCGAGGCCGTGCGTGCGGCGGGCTACCGGATGGCATGCAGCTACATCGGCGGAGTCGCGGCGGTCGGCGAGTCCTCGCGCTACGCGTTGCCGCGCCTGTCGGTCGAAAGGCAGATGGACCAGGCATGGTTCGAGGCGATGCTGGCGGCGCCGGAAGTGTTCGCCTATTCGCCCCGCCTGCGCAACGGCTAGACGAACGGAGCAAGCACGACCGATGTTCCCACTCATGCTGATCTATCTGGCGCTGGTGATCATCCGGCCGCAGGACTACCCTGCGGTGGCCGAATCGCCGGGTCCCCCGCTGCAATCGCTGGTGCTGCTCGCGGCCGCGGGGATGTGGATTTTCTCCGCGCGCAAATCGCTCGCGGCGCCGCAATACCTGCTGATCGCGGCCTTCCTGCTGGTGGCGATGTTCTCCCAGGTGGTCAACGGCTGGTTCGGTGGTTCGCTGTTCGTGTTCTCGGCGTTCGCGCCGACCGTGCTGGCCTACGTGCTGCTGGCCAACGCCGTCGATACCCGGGCGCGCCTGGAAACGACGATGGCGGTGCTCACGGTCTGCGCGGGAGTGCTGGCGCTGCACGGCGTGGAGCAGGCGTCGACCGGCATCGGTTGGACCGGCGTGGAGCTTTCCCAGGGTACCCGCATCCAGTACGTGGGCATCTTCAACGATCCCAACGACCTGGGCCTGCTGTTCGTGATGTGCCTGCCGATGGCGTTCTACCTGAGCGGGCGGGGCGGCCTGATGGGCCTGCGCCGCCTGTTCTGGCTGGCCGTGGCCGGATTGCTGTTGTGGGGATGCTACCTGACCAATTCGCGCGGCACCTTGCTGGCCGCGCTGGCGCTGCTGGCGGTCTATGTCTGGCGCAAGCGCGGCATGCTGGCGGCAGGCATCCTCGGATCGGTCGCGCTGACCGGTCTGATGATGCTGCCTTCGCGGCTGCAGGAAATGGACGTGTCCGAGGAATCCGCGATGGGGCGCGTGGAGTCGTGGTACGAGGGCGTGCAGATGTTCCGGCAGAACCCGCTGTTCGGCGTCGGCGCCGGCAACTACACCGACTACAACCCGCTGACCGCGCACAATTCCTTCGTGCTGGTGCTGGCGGAGCTGGGCATCATCGGCTTCACCGTGTGGCTGGCCATCGTCGGCTACAGCTTCCGGATGACGCTGGCGCCGTTGCGCCGCGGCGACGACATCATCGAGGACGTGCCGCCGGAGGTGCCCGACGACGTCGCGCTGGCGCACTGGCACAGCGACCGCGCGCTGACCTTCTGCCTGCTGCTCTCGCTGTGCGGATTCTTCACCGCCGCGTTCTTCCTCAGCCGCAGCTACGTCGTCATCCTGTACCTGCTGGTGGCGCTGGTCGTGGGCAACTACACCCGTTTGCGCAGGCAATACCCGAGCCTTCCGGCCTTCAGCCTGGACCAGGACCTGTTGCGTTGGCCCATCTATGGCGTGGTCGGCGCCGTCGGGCTGTACGTCGTGGTCAAAGTACTCCTGGCGATGGCATGAACAACCGCGCGCGCACCCTGAGCAACGCCCTGTTTTCCTCGGTGGGCATGTACACCGAGTACGCGTTGGGCATGCTCACCTCGATCATCATCGCCCGCTACCTGGGACCGGAGGATTTCGGCGCCTACAGCATGGTCATCTGGATGGTCGCGGTGGGCGTGGCGATCTCCAACGCCGGCAGCGCCAGCGCCGCGATCAAGTTCGTCGCCGAGCTCCGCGGGGGCGGCAACCCCGACCTGATCCCGCCGATGCTGAGCCATCTGCGCAGGGTGCAGAACCTGTTCCTGCTGGGCCTGCTGCTGGTCGGCGGCGTGATGTTCATGTCGTTCGGGAACAAGTTCGCGCCGGGCTGGAACCATTGGCTGCTGCTGGGCTTCCTGGTGGTGGCCGTGGCGTTGCGCTCCTCGTACATGTTCAACATCGGCGTGGCCAAGGGTTTCGAGAACTTCAAGGCGACGGCGACGGTGGCGCTGGTGTCCACGCCGATCAACCTGGCCCTGGTGGCCCTTGCGTGGTGGATGGACGCGTCGGTCGGCTGGCTGCTGGGGGTGTTCCTGTTGTCGGGCTGCGTGTTCCTGTGGATCTCCCGGCGCCAGATCGCGCCGTTGCTGCCGGAATGGAAGCCGGGCGCGACCCTGCCGCCGGAATTGCTGGCGCGCGTGCGCAGGCACGTGGCCTGGTCGGCGCTGAGCGTGTCGGTGGGGTTCTTCTCGGCCAGCGAGGTCGAAGTGATGTTCCTCAACATGCACGCCGACAGCCATGCGGCCGGACAGTTCAAGGTCGCCTATCAGCTCGCGGTGGGCGCGACCGCACTGGTGCCCGGCGTGTTCAGCGCGCTGTTGCTGCCGATGATGGCCAGCGCCCTGAGCCAGGGGCGCGAGATCGCCGCGCGCCGGTTCGTCGGCACCACCGCCTACCTGGCGTTGCTGGGCCTGCCGCTGATCGCTTTCGGACTGGTGTTCGGCGGCGACACGATCCTGCTGATGTACGGCAGGGAATACCTCCCGGCCGGGACGATTTTCGCCTTCTGCCTGATCGGGGCATGCTCCAGCATGATGGGCAGCGGCGCTTCCAGCCTGCTGATCAGCGCCGACCGCCAGCGCAGCGTGCTGATCGTGGTTTCGTTCTTCGCGTTGATGAAACTGGTGCTCAACGCGGCATTGATTCCGCATTTCGGACTGAACGGGGCGGTGGCGGCATACACCTTCCTGGGCGTGGCCAGTCCCGCGTGCTGCATCGTCCTGGCCTGCCGGGCCAGCGGCGCTTCGCTCGACTGGGGCCGGTTGGGCCGGGTGGCGTTGGCGGCGAGCATCGCGACGCTGGTCGCGTTCCCGTTGCGCGACCATGT
>DASRYD010000243.1:0-6804 GCA_035653955.1 Pseudoxanthomonas sp. | reverse complement strand
GGCCGGGTCGCCATCGTCGCGACCGGCCAGCACGCCCAACAGCACCGCGGCGTCGGCGACGCTGCGGGTCATCGGGCCCGCGGTGTCCTGGCTGTAGGAAATCGGGACGATGCCGCTGCGGCTGACCAAGCCGACGGTCGGCTTCAACCCGACCAGGCCGTTGAGCGCGGATGGACAGATGATGCTGCCGTCGGTTTCCGTGCCGATGGCCGCGGCGGCGAGGTTGGCCGAAACCGCGACCGCGCTGCCGGCGCTCGAACCGCAGGCATTGTGGTCCAGCACGTAGGGGTTGTGGGTCAAGCCGCCGCGCGCGCTCCAGCCCGAGGTCGAATGGCTGGAACGGATGTTGGCCCATTCGCTCAGGTTGGTCTTGCCGAGGATCACCGCGCCAGCGGCGCGCAGGCGCCGCACCAGGAAAGCGTCTTCCTTCGGCCGGAAATCCTTCAGGGCCAGCGAACCGGCGGAATTGACCATCGGCACCGCGTCGATGTTGTCCTTCAGCAGGATCGGAATGCCGTGCAGCGGCCCGAGCGTCTTGCCCGACTTGCGCTCGGCGTCGCGCAGCGCGGCCTCGCGCAATGCGGCGGGATTCAATTCGATCACCGAATTCAATTTCGGTCCGTTGCGGTCGATGGCGGCGATGCGGTCGAGGTAGGCCTGGGTCAGCGTGCGGCTGTCCAGTTCGCCACGCTGCATGCGCGCCTGCAGGTCGACAATATCGAGTTCGGCGTACGGAAAGTCGTCATGGGCGGCGCTGGAGGGGGCCTGGGGCTTGCAGGCGCACAGGGCCAGCGTCGCGAGCAGCAGCCATCGCATCTTGGGCATCGTATTCGTTCCGCGGCAATCGGACGGCGCAGGCTAACCAGCCGCCGCGGTGCTTGCAACGCGCCGGCGGTTCAGCCGTTGCGGCGACGGAGCAGGTCCCGCGCCAGGATCGCCACGACCAGCACGTTGACGATCACCACGGCCCAGGTGTGCCAGCCGCGGTGGTGGTACAGGGCGAAGCCGTCCAGCGGCAGGTAGGCGGCCGTGCCGATGCAGCCCAGCCACGAGGCCCAGGCCTTGGCCCGCCATAGCCCCCAGGCCTCGGCGATGCGTAACGCCGCGTACAGCATCACCACGACCACGGCCAGATGCACGGCGCCGGGGCTGACCGCGTGCAGCAGGCTCGGCAGCGCGCCGTGGTTGGGGTCCAGGTTGAAGCGGGCGATCAGCTGGTGGATCACCCGGCGGATCGAATCGGGACCGAACACTTCCAGGCTCGCCGCGGCGACCAGCGCCAGCAGTCCCTTCAGCAGCTCGAATACCGCCAGCACGTGCAAACCCGGATGCGCATGCGGATCCGGGTTGTAGGGCCTGTCGTGCGACATCGATGCGGATCCGTAGCGAAGTCAGGACAGACCGGTTGCGGCGGCGGAAGTTCAGGCGGCGCGGCTGGCGCGCTTGCGGTCGCTTTCCAGCAGGAACTTCTTGCGCAGGCGGATTTCCTTCGGCGTGACTTCCACCAGCTCGTCGTCTTCGATGAAGTCCAGCGCCTGCTCCAGCGAATACTTGATGGCCGGGGTCAGCTTGATCGCGTCGTCCTTGCCCGAAGCGCGCATGTTGGTCAGCGGCTTGGTCTTGATCGCGTTGACGGTCAGGTCGTTGTCCTTGGAGTGGATGCCGACCAGCTGGCCTTCGTAGACGTTGTCGCCTTCCGCGGCGAACAGGCGGCCGCGTTCTTCCAGCGGGCCCAGCGCATAGGCGGGGGTCACGCCAGGCGCATTGGCGATCATCACGCCGTTCGGACGCTTGGCGATCGCGCCCTGTTCCTTCGGGCCGTAGTGGTCGAACACGTGGAACAGCAGGCCCGAGCCTTGGGTCAGGGTGCGGAATTCGTTCTGGAAGCCGATCAGCCCGCGCGCCGGGATTTCGTAATCCAGCCGCACGCGACCCTTGCCATCGGATTCCATGTTCTTCAGCTGCGCCTTGCGGACGCCCAGCTTCTCCATCACGCCGCCCTGGTGGATTTCCTCCACGTCGACGACGAGCTGCTCGATCGGCTCCATCAACTGGCCGTCGACTTCCTTGATGATCACTTCGGGACGCGACACGGCCAGTTCGTAGCCTTCGCGGCGCATGTTCTCGATCAGCACCGACAGGTGCAGTTCGCCGCGTCCGCTGACCAGGAACTTGTCGGCGTCTTCCAACTGCTCGACCTTCAGCGCCACGTTGTGCACGGTTTCGCGTTCGAGGCGGTCCTTCAGCTGGCGGCTGGTCAGGAACTTGCCGCCCGACAGGTCCTTGTTGCCGGCGAACGGCGAGTTGTTGACCTGGAAGGTCATGCTGATGGTCGGCTCGTCGACGGTCAGCGCCGGCAGCTGCTCGGGGAAATCCAGCGCGCAGACGGTATCGGAGATGGTCAGTTCCTGGATGCCGGAAATGGCCACGATGTCGCCGGCCTCAGCGGTTTCCTGCTCGATGCGTTCCAGGCCCATGAAGCCCAGCACCTGCAGCACCTTGCCCTGGCGCTTGTTGCCGTTGCGGTCGATCACCGCCACCGGCATGTTCTTCTTCAGCGTGCCGCGCTGGATGCGGCCGATGCCGATGACTCCGACGAAACTGTTGTAGTCCAGCTGCGAGATGCGCATCTGGAACGGGCCTTCCGGATCCACGTCCGGCATGGGCGCGTGCCGCATGATCGCTTCGTACAGCGGGGTCATGTCGCCGCTGCGCGCTTCCGGGTCCAGGCTGGCGTAGCCGTTCAGCGCCGAGGCGTAGACGATGGGGAAATCCATCTGTTCGGCGGTCGCGCCGAGGCGGTCGAACAGGTCCCACACCTGCTCCACCACCCATTCCGGGCGGGCGCCGGGGCGGTCGATCTTGTTCACCACGACCACCGGCTTGAAGCCCATGGCGAAGGCCTTCTGGGTGACGAAGCGGGTCTGCGGCATCGGGCCGTCCATCGCGTCCACCAGGATCAGCACGGTGTCCACCATCGACAACACGCGTTCCACTTCGCCGCCGAAGTCGGCGTGTCCGGGGGTGTCGACGATGTTGATGCGGTTGTCCCGCCAAGTGATGGCGGTGTTCTTGGCCAGGATGGTGATGCCGCGTTCCTTTTCCTGGTCGTTGCTGTCCATCACCCGCTCGGCCAGCACGGTGCGTTCGTTCAGGGTACCGGACTGCTTCAGCAGGCAGTCGACGAGGGTGGTCTTGCCATGGTCGACGTGGGCGACGATGGCGATGTTGCGCAGGTTCTGGATGGACATGGGAAAGGCGCGGGCAAGCCGCGCGGGCAGGCAGTGGGGAATGGGGCGTATTATAGCCGGCTGGGTCCGGCAATCGGGCCATTCCCCACTGAATCCGGAGCGAAAATGTCCCTTTACGCCACCTTCAACACCCCGCGCGGCCCGATCAAGGTCGAACTGTTCGCCGACAAAGCCCCGCTGACCGTGGCCAACTTCGTCAACCTGGCCCAGCGCGGCTTCTACAACGGGCTGAACTTCCACCGGGTCATCGCCGATTTCATGATCCAGGGCGGCTGCCCCGAGGGCAGCGGCCGCGGCGGCCCGGGCTACCGTTTCGAGGACGAAACCCGCAATGGCGTCGCCCACGAGCGCGGTGTGCTGTCGATGGCCAACGCCGGTCCCAACACCAACGGCAGCCAGTTCTTCATCACCCACATCAAGACCGACTGGCTGGACGGCAAGCACACCGTGTTCGGCAAGGTCGTCGAAGGCCTGGACGTGGTCGATGTGGTCAAGCAGGGCGACCTGATCGAGTCGGTGGTCATCGAGGGCGATGCCGCGCCGGTGCTGGCCGCCAATGCCGACCGCGTGGCCGAGTGGAACCGCATCCTCGGCGCCTGAACCCGGCGGCGGAGTAAAATCCGCCGGCTGCTCCCCCGTATCCAGGACGCGTGAACGCGCCCGTATTTCCCCACTGGAGAAACAGATGAAAGCTCCCGTTCGTGTTGCCGTGACCGGCGCCGCCGGCCAGATCGGCTATTCGCTGCTGTTCCGCATCGCCTCCGGCGAAATGCTGGGCAAGGACCAGCCGGTGATCCTGCAACTGCTGGAACTGCCGATCGACAAGGCCCAGGCCGCGCTGAAGGGCGTGATGATGGAGCTGGAGGACTGCGCGTTCCCGCTGCTGGCGGGCATGATAGGCACCGACGACGCGGAAGTGGCGTTCAAGGACGCCGACGTCGCCCTGCTGGTCGGGGCGCGTCCGCGCGGCCCGGGCATGGAGCGCAAGGACCTGCTGCTGGAGAACGCCAAGATCTTCACCGCGCAGGGCGCGGCGCTGAACAAGGTCGCCTCGCGCAACGTCAAGGTGCTGGTGGTCGGCAACCCGGCCAACACCAATGCCTACATTGCGATGAAATCGGCGCCGGACCTGCCGGCGAAGAACTTCACCGCGATGCTGCGCCTGGACCACAACCGCGCGCTGAGTCAGCTCGCCGCCAAGGCCGGCGTCGCCGTCGGCGACATCGAGAAGCTGATCGTGTGGGGCAACCACAGCCCGACCATGTACCCCGACTACCGCTTCGCCACGGTCGACGGCCAGTCGCTGAAGGACAAGATCAACGACGCCGACTGGAACGCCAACACCTTCATCCCGCAGGTCGGCAAGCGCGGCGCGGCGATCATCGAAGCGCGCGGCCTGTCGTCGGCCGCTTCGGCCGCCAACGCCGCCATCGACCACATCCGCGACTGGGTGCTGGGCAGCGACGGCAAGTGGGTGACCATGGGTGTGCCGTCGGACGGCAGCTACGGCATCCCGGAAGGCGTGATGTACGGCGTACCGGTGACCACCGCCAACGGCGAATACACCCGTGTCGAAGGCCTGCCGATCGACGACTTCAGTCGTGCGGCGATGGACAAGACCCTGGCCGAACTCGAAGAAGAACGTTCCGGCGTGGCGCATCTGCTGGGCTGATCCGCGTTTCAGTGCGTTCACGAAAAACGCCGGGCTAGCCCGGCGTTTTTCGTGGGTAAGACCAAGGTCGCAAGGTCGCCGGTTCTGCTTCGGCCTATGCTTGCCGCCGGGCATTGCGGTGGCGGAGGCGGTCGTGGGCTACGAAGAAACCTATCGTCGTTCCATCGAACAACCGGAAGCGTTCTGGGCCGAGGAAGCGCGCGCCATTCATTGGCACAAGCAGCCAGAAAGAATTCTCGACTATTCGAGCCCGCCGTTCCGCAGATGGTTCGTCGGTGGCGAAACCAACCTCTGCCACAACGCGGTGGACCGGCACCTGGCCGAACGCGCGGACCAACTGGCGCTGGTCGCGATTTCCACCGAAACCAACGTCACCCGCGAGATCACGTACCGCGAACTGCATCGTGAAGTGAACGTCTTCGCCGCGGTGTTGAAGAAGCTGGATGTCGGTCGCGGCGATCGCGTGGTGATCTACATGCCGAACATGGCCGAGGCGGTGTTCGCGATGCTGGCCTGCGCGCGGATCGGCGCGATCCACTCGGTGGTGTTCGGCGGCTTCGCCGCGCACAACCTGGCCCTGCGCATCGACGACGCGCAGCCGAAACTGCTGATCGCCGCCGATGCGGGCAGCCGCGGCGGCAAGGTCATTCCGTACAAGCCGTTGGTCGACGAGGCCTGCGCGAAGGCGCAAACGCCGCCGCCGAAAGTGCTGATCGTCTCGCGCGGGCTCGATCCCGCCGAACCCAGAGCCGCGGGTCGCGACGAGGACTACGCCACGTTGCGCGCGGAAGCCGGCGATGCGGAAGTGCCGGTCGAATGGCTGGAATCCGATGAGCCCAGTTACCTGCTCTACACCTCCGGCACCACCGGCAAGCCGAAAGGCGTGCAGCGCGACGTCGGCGGTTACGCGGTGGCGATGGCGTTGTCGATGCGCACGGTGTTCGACGTGGGGCCGGGACAGACGATGTTCTCCACCTCCGACGTCGGCTGGGCGGTAGGTCATTCCTACAACGTCTATGGCCCGCTGATCGTCGGCGCGACCTCGCTGCTGTACGAGGGCCTGCCTTTCTCGCCGGATGCGGGCATCTGGTGGTCGCTGTGCGAGAAATACGGCGTGCGCACGATGTTCTCCTCGCCGACCGCGATCCGTGTGCTGAAGAAGCACGACGTGTCGTTCATTCGCGACCATGACCTGTCCAAGCTGCAGTACCTGTTCCTCGCGGGCGAACCGCTGGACGAGCCGACCGCACAATGGATCCACGACGCGCTGGGCGACAAGCACGTCATCGACAACTACTGGCAGACCGAAACCGGCTGGCCGGCGCTGACCCTGCTGCCGGGGCTGGACATGAAGCCGGTGAAGTTCGGTTCGCCCGGTTTCCCCAACCTCGGCTACGCGATGAAGATCATCGACGAGAACAGCGGCGCGGAAGTCGGGCCGGGGGAGAAGGGCGTGCTGGTGATGCAGCCGCCGCTTCCGCCGGGTTGCATGACCACGATCTGGCGCGACGATGCGCGTTTCGTCGGCAGCTATTTCGGCCACTTCAAGGAACTGCTGTACAGCTCGCTGGACTGGGCGATCCGCGACGAGGACGGCTATACCTTCATCCTCGGCCGCACCGACGACGTGATCAACGTCGCCGGCCACCGCCTCGGCACGCGCGAAATCGAGGAGTCGGTGTCGTCGTATCCGGCGGTCGCCGAAGCGGCGGTGATCGGCGTCAACGACGAGCTGAAAGGTCAGGTGCCGGTGGTGTTCGCCACGCTCAAGCAGGGCGTGACCGCTTCCCCGGAGGACGTGGCGCGCGGCATGCAGCAGGCGGT
This sequence comes from Pseudoxanthomonas sp., assembly GCA_035653955.1. Classification (GTDB taxonomy): domain Bacteria; phylum Pseudomonadota; class Gammaproteobacteria; order Xanthomonadales; family Xanthomonadaceae; genus Pseudoxanthomonas_A. Next base: position 57 of record DASRYD010000243.1, on the reverse strand, counting down.
GACCGAGCAGCTTGGCGCGGTGGCCAAGCCGGCGCGCATCTACGTGGTGAACGCATT
>DASRYD010000242.1:0-5616 GCA_035653955.1 Pseudoxanthomonas sp. | reverse complement strand
GTTCGCAGCTCCCAGCGGACCGGCGTCGCGTTGCGTTCGAACCACAATCCGGTGCCGCTGTTGCCGGCCGGAAAGGCCACCAGCACCCGTGGCAGCGCACCGGCGTTGAGCAGCAGGTGCGCGGCGGTCGGTCCTTCCCGGCAAAAGGCGTTGGTCGTGTTGCCCTCGACGATCCGGAACTGCAGTTCCGCGCAACCCTCGCCCGCGCTCGCCGCGGGCGCCATGCACACCGCCAGCACCAACGCGCAGCGACACAACCCCGCGAACCCGCGCCGGGCCGGCCTCACCAGATGTACTTCGCCTGCAGGTTGACCTCGCGGCCTTCCAGCGGGCGCGCAAGCAGCACGTTCTCGGTGCCAGACACGGCCGTGCCGAAGATGCGTGAATTGCTTTCGGTCAGGCCCAGTTCGTTGGTCATGTTGGTGCCGCGCAAATTGAATTGCCAATGGTCGCCGACGTTGGCGGTCACTCCGAAATCCAGCGTGTGGTACGAACCCAGCTGCTGCAAGCCCGACTGGTCCTGGGTATGCGCGCCGACATGCGTGTAAGTCAGGTAGGGCGTGACGTCGCCCCAGCCGAACATGAACTGGTAGCTCGGCGTGAACATCCAGCGCAGTTTCGGCTGCCGCTGCAATTGCTGGCCCTCGATCGGCTGGCATTTGTCGTCGCCGTTGATGTCCGTGTACGGGAAGCAGGCGTCGAAATCGCTGTACTGCCCGTCCAGGTAGTTCGCCACCAGCTGCAGGCGCAGGCGCTCGACCGGCTCGACCCAGCCGATGAAGTTGACGCCCCACGAATCCGACCCGTAGGTCAGCGGACTGCCGACCGGCTTGCCCAGGCCATCGGTCGGCTGGTACAGCAGGCCCTTGAACCGGCGCTTGTAGGCGCTGATGTCGGCATACAGCAGCTTCGACTGGTACTTGAAGCCGACCTCGTAGTTGCGGATCTTCTGCATCGGCGGGAAGTTGTTGTTGCTGGTGCCGCGGATGCCGTTGTCGAAGTCGAGGAAATGGCCGCCGGTGTTGGCGCGCGCGTAGGCGGACATGTGGTCGGTGAAGGCGTAGTTGGCGCCGGCGGTGAAGGTCGGATGGGTCTTCTTGTATTCGATCTTCTGGTAGGTGCCGTCGCAGACCGGCACAGCGTTGTCATACAGCGTGTTCGGATCGCCGTCCAGGTCGATCACGCCAGTGACTGGGTTCCCATCCTCGTCCACACGGCCATCGCTCATGAAGTTGCAGATGTTGTTGGTCGCATCCTGCCGCTCCAAGCGCCCGGACAGGTCCAGCAACCATTTGCCGACCCGCCACGAATCCGACACGTACAGCGCGGTATTGGTCGCGGTGCCGTGCTGGGCGATGTGGAAACCGCCGAAATCGGCGAAGCCCTGCCCGTCGGTGCGCTGCTTGACCTGGCCGTCTGCGGGATCCACGTAGGTGACGGTAATCGGCGTGGCATTGGGCGTGTTGCTCATCAGCATCTGGTTGCCCAGCGACCACTTGTCGTCCATCGTGTAGTGGTTGACATACAGGCCGACGGTCAGGGTGTTTCCCTCGAACAATTCCTTGCTCAGGCGGAAGTCGTTGCTGATGCTCTTCAGGTGCTTGTGGATCGACCACCAGCCCTGCTGGATCACGCTCTGGTCCAGCGGCACCGCGCCGCCGCCGACATAGGTCGCGGTGGCCGACCCGGCCGGCAGCGAGAAACCGCCGGGAGTGTCGGGGTTGTACAGCATGTCCATCAGCGAAGCCGGGTTGTTGCCCGAGAACAGCGCATTGGTGTCGGCGTCGCCCGCGTCGAACAGGAACTTGTCGCTGATCGACCAGCCGTTGCCGAAGTCGTAGTCGAAATTCGCGCCGACGAAAACGAAATCCGCGCCGCGTCCGTCGGCCAGGTCCGCGTTCTTGCCGCCGCCCGGGTAAGTCGGCAGGAACACGTGCTGCATCGCCTTGCTGTAGTACGTGTCGGTCAGCGGATCGAAGCCGGGATAGGCATGGAAGCGGTCGCTGCCTTCCTGGACCACCGGGATCGGCGTGATGAACTGGTTCTTGTCGTTGAAGTAGCGCGCGTACAGCGTCAGGTTTCCGCTATCGCCGAATTCGCGCGACAGCGTGCCGGTGATCTGCCCGCCTTCGTCGGCCTTGAACTGCGGGTCGCGCACGCCATCGGAACTGCGCCAGAAACCGCCGAGGCTGCCGTACCAGCCGCTCTGCCCGACCGGAAAGCCGCTGAATGCATCCAACCGCCAGAGGCCCTCGTCGCCGTAGGTCACGCCCACGCTGCCGTAAGGCGTGTCGCTGCCGGTCTTGAGGAAGAAGTTCGCGGTCGCGCCCATCTGCCCGCCGGCGAATACCGCCGACGGCCCGCCCTGCAGGATTTCGACCGTCGAGATGGTGTCGTCGAGCCGGAAGATCGTCGTGGTCTCGAAGAACGACAACGTCGGCATGCCGTACAACGGCGAGCCCATCAGCATGGTGGTGAAGTACGGCGCATCGCCGCCGCCGGGAAAGCCGGCGATCTCGATGTTGGCGCCGGTCTGCCCGCCGCTGGATTCGGGCCACATGCCCGGCGAGATCTTCAACAGGTCCGCGGTGCTCTTCGGATTGGATTGCTTGATCTGCTCTTCGGTGGCGGTGACGATGTTGTAGCTGGCTTCGAGCTTCTTCACGCCGCCGGTCACGCTGCCGGTCACGACCAGGGTGTCGAGCGTGGTGGTGGACGATTGCGCCGGAGCTGCCTGGGTCGTTGCCGGCTGGGTCGCCTGTTGCGTGGACGGTTGCGTTTGCGTCGGCGGCGGCTGCGACGGCGGTTCCTGTGCCTGCTGTTCTTGTGCTTGCGCAAGGGCCGGCAACAGCGAAACGATTGCAATCGTCAAAGCTTGACGGGCTAGATGGCAACGGCTCATGGGGCTTCCTCCACGAAAGTGGTGTCGTTGGGCCGCGGATCCAGCTCGTGCCGCGTGCGCTCCGCAGCGAAGCGAGAGCGTGCGGCCACGGTCGAGCAAGCAATGTGAAGAAATCCATGGGCGATGCGTGAATGCGACGGCGGCAACGGTTTCACCTTGGTGAACCGGCAAAATTGACAGCGCAGGACATGCCGCCAGCCTTGGCCGCTGTGCACTGCAACAGATTCCGCCGCACCGCAACACGGACTCCATGCGATTGCCGGTAAGCGCTGCGCGCACGTAACAGGCGCCCCGCTATGCTGATCTCCGCTTCGCCGGCTGAAGTCGATGGAACGCACGATGAGAAAAACCGCCTGGCTTGTGCTGCTGTCCTGCCTGTTGCTGCCATCGCCGCCATCGATGGCGCAAGAGTGCGTGCCCGCCTACTCGCGACTCTACGGCGAATTGTTCGAGACCGCGCAGAAGGATCTGCCGGAAGGCAAATCCCTGGTCGACGCGGTGCCCAAACAACCGGCGGCCGGCATCGTGGCCGAATACGAACACCAGCGGCGCCGGCCGGGATTCGACCTGGCCAAGTTCGTCGCCAGCCAGTTCGCGCCGGCGCCGGCGGCGAACAGCGACTACCGCACCGAGCCCGGACAGGACGTACGCAAGCACATCGACGCGTTGTGGAGCGTGCTGGAACGCAAGCCCGGCCCCGTCGATCCGCGCGGCTCGCTGCTGCCCCTGCCCTACCCGTACGTGGTTCCCGGCGGACGCTTCAACGAGATCTACTACTGGGATTCCTACTTCACCATGCTGGGCCTGGAAGAAAGCGGTCGCCACGATCTGGCTGTGGACATGGTGAAGAACTTCGCCTGGCTGATCGACCATTACGGCCACATCCCCAACGGCAATCGCGTCTACTATCTCAATCGCTCGCAACCGCCGTTCTTCGCCGCGATGGTGAACCTGGTCGCCGAGCGCGACGGGCCTTCCGCGCTGAAGACCTACCTGCCGCAGCTGCAGCAGGAATACGATTTCTGGATGGAAGGCGCCGACGCGCTGAAGCCGGGCCAGGCGCATCGGCGGGTGGTGCGCCTGTGGGACGGCGCCTTGCTCAACCGCTACTGGGACGACTGCGCTCTGCCGCGCGAGGAAAGCTATGGCAACGACGTACGTACCGCTTCCGAATCGAAGCGCCCTGCCGCCGAGGTCTACCGCAACCTGCGCGCCGGTGCGGAGAGCGGTTGGGACTTCAGTTCGCGCTGGTTCGCGGACGGCAAGACGCTGGCGAGCATCCGCACCATCGAGATCGCACCTCCGGACTTGAACAGCCTGCTCTACCACCTGGAGACGACGCTGGCCGAGGCCTATCGCGTCGCCGGTCAAAAGGACAAGGCGACACGGATGCGCGAACGTTCCGACGCGCGCAAGCAGGCGATCCTGCGCCACCTGTGGAACGACAAGGATGGCGTGTTCGAAGACCTGTTGTGGGAAGACGGCAAGACCACCGGCCATGTCACCGCCGCGACGCTGTATCCGCTGTTCTTCGGCATCGCCGAACGCGGCCAGGCCGACCGTGTCGCCAAGCGGGTGCAGGAGACCCTGCTGCAACCCAACGGACTGGCGACGACGACCGTACGCACCGGCCAGCAATGGGATCTGCCCAATGGTTGGGCGCCGCTGCAATGGATCGCGATCCGCGGTCTTGACGCCTACGGCCATCGCGACCTCGCCGCGACCATCGCCAGGCGCTGGATCGCCGGCAACCTCGCGGTGTATCGGCAGAGCGGCAAATTGGTGGAGAAGTACGACGTCACCCGCAGCGCCGAAGGCGGCGGCGGCGAATACCCGTTGCAGGACGGCTTCGGCTGGACCAACGGCGTGCTGCGCAAGCTGCTGGCGCTGTATCCGGATGCGGCGACTGCGACTTCGGCTGGCGAGGCCGCGCCGGCGCAATGACGCAGCCGGGACGCTTCCCTTCTCCCCCCGGGAGAAGGTGCCGAAGGCGGATGAGGGCGGGAGAATGATTGGCCCAGGAACGTTCCGCAGGCTCGAATTCTCCCGCCCTCATCCGACGCTGCGCGCCACCTTCTCCCGGAGGGAGAAGGATTCAAAAGCTACTTCTTCACCGGCCGCCGCCAACCGTCGATGGTGACCTGCCGTGCCCGCGATACGGTCAACTTGCCGGCGGGCGCGTCCCTTCCGATCACCGAACCGGCGCCGATGGTCGCCCCCTGGCCGATGGTGACCGGCGCGACCAGCGCCGAGTTCGAGCCGATGAAGGCGTTGTCCTCGATGGTGGTGACGAACTTGTTCACCCCGTCGTAGTTGCAGGTGATGGTGCCGGCGCCGATGTTGACGCCGCTGCCGACCACGGCGTCGCCGAGATAGGTCAGGTGGTTCGCCTTGCTGCCCAGGCCGAGCGTGGCCTTCTTGGTCTCGACGAAATTGCCGACGTGCACGTTGTCGGCCAGCACGGTGCCCGGACGGATCCGCGCATAGGGGCCGATCAGCGCGCCCGCGCCGGCGACGACGCCATCGATGTCGCAATGCGCGTGGATCCTGCTGCCCGCGCCGATCTTGGCGTCCCTGATCCGCACGAACGGACCGATGCTGACGCCGTCGCCCAGTTCGACATGGCCTTCGAACACCGCGTCGACGTCGATGCTGACGTCGCGGCCCACGCTCACCGTGCCGCGCTGGTCGAAGCGCGCCGGATCGGCAAGGCG
>DASRYD010000241.1:0-18139 GCA_035653955.1 Pseudoxanthomonas sp. | reverse complement strand
TACTGGATACCGACGATTAAAAAGGCTAAAGGAAACGGAGGAAATTAATCTGAAGAGTCTGCTCGGATTAATTCCCTCCATCCCTTTTGGTTGATCCGAGACCCATTCGTATGTCGGACATCAAGGCGGCACGTTGGGCGATGAAAATACTGACTCCGCTCCCTGAGGAGATGAGCAAAGAGAATCCCCGGGGTAGACTAGTTCTATCATTGTTTGGGGAGTTGTCGCGCCACTCAAGCGACCAATAACAAGTCGGTTATGATCGAAGCGCTCAACACCAAAGGTTGGCGACTATTGGCGCGGAAGATTACTTGCTGCTGACGTACTTCTCGCGGCGGATCTGCGGTACCGGCAGGCCAAAGTGATCGAGACTCTTCAAACCCCGGCTTGCCGCTGCCTGCGGTTCATTTGCTGCTGACGTACTTCTCGCGACGAATCTGCGGCACCGGCAAGCCGGCGTGCTTCAGCGCCTCGAAGCAAGCGTCGACCATGTTCGGATTGCCGCACAGGTAGGCGATGTCGGTTTCCGGGTTCGGCGCGAATTCGGCCAGGTATTGCTGCACGTAGCCGTGGCGCACGTCGGGATGCGGGTTCTCCGGCAGTCCGCGCGAGAAGCACGGCACGAAGCGGAACTGTGGGTGAGCGTCGGCGAAGGCGCGGAACTCGTCTCCGTATAGAAGCTCGACCGGCGTGCGCGCGCCTTGCAGCAATACCACCTCAATGCCGCGCTCGCCGATCAGCTTTTCCAGCTGCGGCAGCATCGCCCGGTACGGGGTCACGCCGGTGCCGGTGGCGATCAGCAGATAGCGGCGGTTGACGTCGCCGGGCATCAGGCAGAAACGTCCATACGGGCCGCTGGCCTGGATTTCGCCGCCTTCGGGCAGATTCTCGAACAACGCCGTCGCCGCCCCGCCGGCCACGAAGCTGACCGCGATCTCGACCTGCTCGCCCGGTCCCAGCGCGTGGTCGTGGATCGTCGCCAGCGAATAGCTGCGCTTGGTCGCGGTGCCGTCGGCGTAGTGGAAATGCACCTGGATGAACTGGCCGGGCACGAAATCCAGCGGTTGGCCGTCGGCCCGGGAGAACGCGTAATGGCCGACGCTGGGCGCCAGCATGCGCCGCGACAGCAGGCGCAGCGGGAATTGGACGATGGCCAAGGCGAATGGAACGGTCTGGTGCCGGGACCGGCCCGGCGGGACGCCTATAATAAGCGTTGCGCAATCCCGTCGTTCACCGGCGCCCGCGCAGCGCCGCAAGGTCCCGCATGACTTCCCCCGCCGCCGTCCCGGCCGCTCTTTCCGTTTCCGACCTCCGCAAGACCTACGACAACGGCACCACCGCGCTGAAGGGCGTGTCGCTGCAGGTCGCGCCCGGGGACTTCTTCGCCCTGCTCGGCCCCAACGGCGCCGGCAAGTCCACCCTCATCGGCATCGTCAGTTCGCTGGTCAACAAGAGCTCGGGCGAGGTGAGGGTGTTCGACGTGGACCTGTCGAAGCACCGCGACGCCGCGATGCGCCTGCTCGGCCTGGTGCCGCAGGAAATTAATTTCAACCTGTTTGAGAAGCCGCTCGACATCCTGGTCAACTACGCCGGCTTCTACGGCATCCCGCGCGCCGAGGCGCAGGTGCGGGCCGAAGAGGAGCTCAAACGGGCGCGTCTGTGGGAAAAGGCCAACGTGATGAGCCGTACCCTGTCGGGCGGCATGAAGCGCCGGCTGATGATCGCGCGGGCGATGATGACCCGGCCCCGGCTGCTGATCCTCGACGAACCCACCGCCGGCGTCGACATCGAGATCCGCCGCGACATGTGGAAGGTGCTGAAGGAGATCAATGCCGCCGGCACCACGATCATCCTGACCACGCATTACCTGGAAGAAGCCGAAAGCCTGTGCCGCAACCTGGCGATTATCGATCGCGGCACCATCGTCGAGCAGGGGCCGATGAAGGCCCTGCTGGCCAAGCTCGACGTCGAAGGCTTCCTGTTCGACATCGACGGCGAATTGCCGGCGCAGTTGCCGGCGATCGAAGGCACGCAGTTGGTTGCCGCCGACCATCACACGCTGGACGTGGAAATGCCCCGTGCGATGGACCTGAACCGCGTGTTCGCCGCGTTGAACAACGCCGGCATCCGCGTGCGCTCGATGCGGACCAAGTCGAACCGTCTTGAAGAATTGTTCGTGCGCCTGACAGGCAACGAGGAGAAGGCCGCGTGAATTCCGTCACCGAAACCGCACCCGCCGTGCAGACCACCGGGCAGAAGAACCTGGTCGCGCTGGGCACCATCGTGCGTCGCGAGGTCAACCGCATCCTGCGCATCTGGGGCCAGACCCTGGTGCCGCCGGCGATCACCATGACCCTGTATTTCCTGATATTCGGCGGCCTGATCGGCAGCCGTATCGGCGACATGGGCGGCTTCAGCTACATGGAGTTCATCGTGCCCGGCCTGGTGATGATGAGCGTGATCCAGAACAGCTACGGCAACATTTCCTCCAGCTTCTTCGGCGCCAAGTTCGGCCGCCACATCGAGGAAATGCTGGTCAGCCCGATGCCGAACTGGGTGATCCTGGGCGGCTACGTCGCCGGCGCGGTGCTGCGCGGGCTGATGGTCGGGGCCATCGTGCTGGTCATCGCGATGTTCTTCACCAAGGTGCGCGTGCCGCATCCGCTGGTCACCCTGAGCACGGTGCTGCTGGGCGCGACGATCTTCTCGCTGGCCGGCTTCGTCAACGCCGCATTGGCGAAGAAATTCGACGACATCGCCATCGTGCCGACCTTCATCCTGACCCCGCTGACGTATCTGGGCGGCGTGTTCTATTCGGTCAAGCTGCTGCCCGGCTGGGCCGAAGCGGCGACCCATGCCAACCCGATCTTCTACATGGTCAACGCATTCCGTTACGGCCTGCTCGGCCAGAGCGACGTGCCATTGTGGGTGGCGTACGCGTTGATGCTGGGTTTCGTTGTCGCGCTGGCGGCGGTGGGGCTGTGGCTGTTGAAGAAAGGCGCCGGCCTGCGCAGCTGATTTTGCCTTGGGAGCAGCCGTCCCGGCGGGAGCGGCTTTAGCCGCGAATGCTCTTTCGCGATCGCTCGGGAGCATTCGCGAGCAAGCTCGCTCCCACGAAAACTCAGACGTCGCCGTCGGTCGCCCAGCCTTCGCCGGTGCCGCGCTGGAATACCCGGTCGTCTTCACGCACGTCGCCGGCGGGAATGGAATCCAGCGTGGCCAGTTCCGCGTACAGGCCGGTGAAGTCCGGCTCGGTCGCGCGGATCAACTGTTCGAAACTGTCGATGACGAAATAGGTTTTCTGGAACGTGTCGATGCGGTAGCGCGTGCGCATGATCCGCGACAGGTCGAAGCCGATGCGGTTGGGCGCGGCCGATTCCAGCGAATGCAGCGATTCGCCTTTGGACGAAACGATGCCGCTGCCGTAGATGCGCAAGCCCTGCGGCGTGTCGATCAGCCCGAATTCCACCGTATACCAGTACAGCCGGGTCAGGTTCTGCAGCGCCTCGGCGCCGATGCCGTGCGCTTTCACCCCGCCCGCGCCGTAGGCCTGCATGTAGTCGGCGAACAGCGGGTTCATCAGCAGCGGCACGTGGCCGAACAGGTCGTGGAACAGGTCGGGTTCGGCGATGTAGTCGATCTGCTCGGGGCGGCGGATCCACCAGGTCACCGGAAAACGGCGATGGGCCAAATGCTCGAAGAAGGTCAATTCCGGCAGCAGGCCTTCCACACCGACCAGGGTCCAGCCGGTCGCCGCGCCCAGCACCTCGTTCAACTGGTCGAAGCGCGGGATCGCGCGCGGGGTCATGCCCATCGCGTCCTGCGCCTGCAGGAATTCGTCGCAGGCACGGCCGACCAGCATTTCGCGCTGGCGCTGGAACAGCGTGCCCCAGGTGGCGTGGTCCTCGGCGGCGTAGCTGTCCCACGGCTGTTCGACCACGGCCGTGGTGTAGACCGGCACATAGCCCTTGTCGGTCTGCTGGTGTTCGACTCGGCGAGGTTCGTTCATCGGAAGCTTCCGGAAAGGATCCCGGCATCGTAGCGGCGAAACCGCGCAACGGGCTTGCAAAGTTGCGCCGCAGCGCCCTTATGGCGCAATCTTGTTGCAAGAATCAGCTTGAACGAGCAACAAATGGTCGAATCCATTGCCTTGGACCGCACCGACCTGCGCCTGCTGGCCCTGCTGCAGCGCGACGGTCGCGCCACCAACGCCGATATCGCCGCCCAGGTGAACCTGTCGCCGTCGGCCTGCCTGCGTCGCGTGCAGCGGTTGGAGGCGGCTGGGGTCATCGCCGGTTATGCCGCGCTGGTCGAGCCGCGCGCGGTGGGCCTGGGCCTGCAGGCCTTCGTGCGCGTGCAACTGGAACGACATGGCCAACCGGCCATCGAACAGTTCATCGAGGCCATCGGCGATTGGGAAGAAGTCGTGGCCTGCCATGCGTTGACCGGCGACATGGACTACCAGTTGCATGTGGTGGTGGAGGACCTGGAGCATTTCTCCCGGTTCCTGCTCGACCGGCTGCTCAACAACGCCGGCGTCGCCGACGTCAATTCCAGTTTCGTGCTGCGCACGGTCAAGCAGACCCGCGCGCTGCCGCTGGGACATCTGGGCTGAGCGCCGCGTTTGGCCTGACCGGCCCGTGGTGCGCGTTCTCTGCGAACACCACAGCGGGGAGCAAGGCCATGGCGCAACGTTTCATCTGGATCGCAGTCCTGTACCTGATCGTCGGCGCATGCCTGGGCCTGTACATGGGCATGACCCAGAACTTCAGCCTGATGCCGGTCCACGCCCATGTGCTGTTGGCCGGCTGGCTGTCGCTGGCGATGGCCGGCGTCATCTATCGGTTGTGGCCGGCGGCGGCGCAGACTCGCCTGGCGCAGGCGCACTTCTGGCTGCACAACCTGGGCCTGCCGGCTTTCATGCTGGCGCTGGCCGCACACCTGACCGGGCACGAATTTCCCCTGCTGCTGTCCGTGGGCGCGCTGGCGTTCCTGCTGGGTTTGGTGTGCTTCGGCGTGAACGCCTGGCTTCGCGTCAGGCACTGAACTTCCGCATCGCATTGGCGCGGCCCGATCGAGATCGGGTCGCGCCGCCCATCCCGGCGCTCAGAAGTTGTTGTCGCCGTCCAGCAAACGGCCCAGTCCGCCGAGCACCGAACCTTCGCCGCGGTTCTGGCCGCCACCTTGCGGCGCGGCCTGCAGCATGCGCCCGGCCAGGCGCGAGAACGGCAGCGATTGCAGCCATACCTTGCCGGGGCCGGTCAGGGTGGCGAGGAACACGCCTTCGCCGCCGAAGAACAGGCTCTTGATGCCGCTGACCGGGCGCACGTCCATGTTCACCGTCGAATGGAACGCGACCACGCAGCCGGTGTCGACGTCGATGCGTTCGCCGGCCTTCAGTTCGCGCTCGACCACGGTGCCGCCGGCGTGCACGAAGACCCAGCCGTCGCCTTCGATCTTCTGCATGATGAAGCCTTCGCCGCCGAACAGGCCGGTGAGGATCTTGCGCTGGAAGAAGATGCCCAGGCTGACGCCGCGCGCGCCGGCCAGGAAGCTGTCCTTCTGGCAGATCAGGCGGCCGCCGTGCTCGTCCAGCTTCATCGCCAGCACCGTGCCCGGATACGGCGCGGCGAAGGCGACCTTGGCCTTGCCCTGTCCCGCATGGGTGAACACCGTGGTGAACAGGCTTTCGCCGGTGATCACGCGCTTGCCCGCCGACAGCAGCTTGTCCATGAAGCCGCCGCCCGAACCGGTATGCGAGCCGTCGCCGAACAGCGTGTCCATCTGCACCGCGGCGTCCTTGTACATCAGCGCACCGGCTTCGGCGATGGCGCTTTCGCCCGGATCCAGCTCCACTTCGACGAACTGCATGTCGTTGCCGACGATGCGGTAGTCGATGTCGTCGCTGCGGCGGCTCGCGCCGTTTGGCAACGGCGGCGGCGGGGTGACGGTGGTATCGGTGGCATCGGCGAACTCGGGCATCGCCTTGACCGCCTGCCAGCCGGACAGGCCTTCGCGCCAACACAGGTCGCCCGGATGGCTGCGCGCCCAAGCCTGGGCGGCGTCGCCTTCCAGCGGGCCGGTACGTTGGTTGGTCGCGGTGTTGTGGAAATACCACTGGCTCATCGGGCGGCTCCTGCCTCGGAAGGGATAGGACGTCGATTCTAGTGAGCCGGACGTGAGGGGAAACGGCACAAAGTCATGCTCGCGAAACACCGGTTTCAAGCTTCGCGGAGACTGTAAAAAAAACGTTGCCCCGCCGACTGCTGTCCTGCAACATTCGCGTGCTGCCCCGCTGTGTGCCGCCCATTCCCTTTCCGGAACCCGCCATGACCCCGACCCGCCTCGCTCTTGCCATCGCCGCGCTACTGCCGATGGCCGCCTTCGCCCAGGAAGCCGCCAAGCCGGCCGAAAAGGAAGCCGTCGTCCTCGACACCGTGCAGGTCACCGCGCAGCGCAAGGTCGAGAACATCCAGGACGTGCCGGTGTCGATCAGCACGGTCAGCGGCGAGAAGCTCAATGCGCTGGCTTCCGGCGGCACCGACATCCGCTTCCTGTCCGGCCGCGTGCCCAGCCTCAACATCGAATCCTCGTTCGGCCGCGCCTTCCCGCGCTTCTACATCCGCGGCTACGGCAACACCGACTTCCGCCTCAACACCTCGCAGCCGGTGTCGCTGGTGTACGACGACGTGGTGCAGGAAAACCCGATCCTGAAGGGCTTCCCGCTGTTCGACCTGGACCAGGTCGAAGTGCTGCGTGGCCCGCAGGGCTCGCTGTTCGGCCGCAACACCCCGGCCGGCGTGGTCAAGTTCGACTCGGCGCGGCCGACCCAGGAATTCGGCGGCTACGGCAAGGTCGGCTACGGCAGCGACAACCTGTGGAACGTGGAAGGCGCGGTCGGCGGCGGCCTCACCGACAAGTGGTCGGCGCGCGCGTCGGTGCTGTTCCAGCGCCGCGACGACTGGGTCGACAACACCTATGCCGGTCCCAACGACGGTTTCGAAGGCTACGACGAAGGCGCGGCGCGCGTGCAGTTCCTGTACGAGGGCGGCGAAGGTTTCGAAGCCTTGTTCAACGCCCACGCCCGCCATCTCAACGGCACCGCGCGCCTGTTCCGCGCCAACATCTTCAAAACCGGCACCAACGACTTCGTCGACGGCTTCGACGAAAACAAGATCGCGGCCGACGGCTACAACCATTCCGAACTCGATAGCAAGGGCGGCAGCGCACGCCTGAGCTGGGACCTGGGCGAACTGAAGCTGTTCTCGATCACCGGCTACGAGTCGGTGGAGACCTACAGCCGCGGCGACATCGACGGCAGCGCCGGCCCGTATTTCACGGTCATTCCCTTCGCTTCGGAAACCGCCGACGGCATTCCGAAGCATTCGCAGTGGACGCAGGAATTCCGCGTCGAATCGGACTACCAGGGCCCGCTGAACTGGCAGGCCGGCGTGTTCTATTTCAAGGAAGACTACGACGTCGAAAGCTTCAGCTACGACTCGCTCAACAACGGCGCGCAGGACGGCTATGAGCGCATCAACCAGACCAACGATGCCTGGGCGGTATTCGGCAGCCTGACCTGGCAGGCCACCGACAGGCTGCAGCTGCGCGCCGGCGCGCGCTATACCGTCGACAAGAAGGACTTGAACGTCGAGGAATACTGGAACACCGGCTTCGCGCCGTGCATCGGGCCCACGATCGGCGCGATCCCCGGCTTGCCGAGGTGCACGCTGGCCGAGCTGCTCGCCGCACAGCAGGCGGCGTATGCAGCGGGCAATGCCTCGGATCCCAATCTGCCGGCTTCGACCGAGGACAAGAAGTTCAACTGGGACCTGTCCGCCACTTACGCCATCAACGACGACGTCAACCTGTATGGCCGCGTCGCGACCGGTTTCCGCGGCAGTTCGATCCAGGCTTCCAGCGCATTCAACGACAAGACCGTCGCCGGTCCGGAAACGGTCTTGTCGTTCGAAGCCGGCGTGAAGGCCGATTTCTGGGACAAGCGCGCACGCATCAGCGCCGGCCTGTTCCATTACAGGGTCAAAGACCTGCAGCTGACGGCCGTGGGTGGCAGCGGCAACGCCAACATCCTGCTCAACGCCGAGAAAAGCGTCGGCAAGGGTTTCGAACTCGACCTCCAGGCTTATCTGACCGATAACCTGCTGGTCACCTTGGGCAGCAGCTACAACCACACCGAAATCCAGGATGCGGACCTCAGCGTGGCGCTTTGCGCGTCGTGCACGGTCACCGATCCGCTGGATGCGAATGGCAAAGCCTTGATCGACGGCAACGCACTGCCGCAATCGCCGAAGTGGACCCACAACCTGACCGCGCGTTGGGGCATGCCGGTCGGCGATGGCGCCGAGTTCTTCGTGTTCACCGACTGGGCCTATCGTAGCGAGGTCAACTTCTTCCTGTACGAGTCGAAGGAGTTCACCGGCAAGCCGCTGCTGGAAGGCGGCCTGCGCATCGGTTACGGCTGGGGCGACGGCGATTACGAAGTGGCGCTGTTCGGCCGCAACATCACCAACCAGATCCGCGCGGTCGGCGGCATCGACTTCAACAACCTGACCGGCATGATCAACGAACCGCGCACGGTCGGCGCCGAGTTCATCGCGCACTTCTGAACGCAGCGATGAACGCCGCTGCGCCTGCGATCCGGCGTCCGCCCGGCAAGGGCGAACGCCGATTGCTGGCCGGCGGCATCGTGCTGGCGCTGGTCGCGTCGTTCGCCGTCGCGAGCGACCGCCTGACCTGGTTGCTGGAAGTGATCTGGGCCATCGCGGGGCTGGGGCTGGCCGCGTGGCAGTGGCCGCGGTTCCCGCTGACCCGCCTGCTGTGCTGGCTGCTGGCCTTGCATGCGCTGGTGCTGATCCATGGCGGCGCTTACACCTATTCGTTGACGCCGGGCGGATTCTGGCTGCAGGACCTGCTGGGCACGGAACGCAACCCGTGGGACCGGCTGGGCCATTGGATGCAGGGCTTCGTGCCGGCGATCCTGGCGCGCGAACTGCTGTTGCGGCTGACGCCGTTGCGGCGTGGCGGCTGGCTGAACTATCTGGTGCTGGCGGCGTGCCTGAGCTTCAGCGCGTTCTTCGAACTGATCGAATGGTGGGCGGCATTGGCGTTCGGCGCCGACGCCGATGCGTTCCTCGCCACCCAGGGCGACCCGTGGGACACGCAGTGGGACATGTTCCTGTGCCTGTGCGGCGCGGCGACGTCGTTGCTGCTGTTCTCGCGTTGGCACGACCGTCAGTTGGGCGAAGGCGTACTCGGCGGCAGGTGACCGGCGCTTCCGTCGGGGTTATGGCGATGCCGGGTGAAGCAGCGCGGCGCGCACGACATCGAGCAGGGTTTCGTCCGGGTCGGTGCTCTGTTCCCAGTACATCACCCCGCCCAGCCCGCGTTCGCGCACGAACGCGGCCTTGGCCTTCAGCGCCTGCGGGTCGTCGTAGCTGATCATCTTCCGTTCGGTTGCGTTCCACAGCCACGCCGATTGTGCGGCTTCGTCCCAATGGCGGACGAAACCGCCCTTGTCGAGGCCATCCTTGTTTAGGAACTCGCGCTGGATCTGCTGCCAGGTCACGTAACCGCCATCGCTGGCGAAGGGCTGGTACAGGCCATCGTGTTCCGGCGCCACGTCGCCGAAGCGGCGGCCGTAAAACGCCAGGCCCAGGTTGATCTTGCGCGGCGGCACGCCGCCCGCGAGGAACTCGTCGACGGCGCGCGTCGCGTTGCGGCCTTCGGCGGGCGCCAGCGCGGAGGGATGCAATCCCGCATGATGACCGGTGGTCCGGTTGAGGCTGCCGTAGAAGTCGTAGGTCATCAGGTTGATCCAGTCCAGCGCCTTGGCGATGCGCGCCAGATCCAGTCCCTGCGCCGCCCTGCCGTCGGCGGCGGCGATGGTCAGCAGGTAGTGGCGCCGCGGCTTGCGGCCCAACGCATCGAGCCGCGCGCGCAATTCCTCCAGCAACAGGCTGAAGTTCACGCGGTCGGCCGGCGAATGGCTGATGCCCGGCCCCGGCTGGGTCGGATATTCCCAGTCGATGTCCAGCCCGTCCAGGTCGTGCGCCAGCATCAACGCGGTCGAAGTATCGATGAAGATTTTGCGCGCGGATGCGGTCGCCGCGGCTTCGGAGAAGTTGCCGGCGCCCCAGCCGCCGATCGACAGCACCACCTTCAGCTTCGGATTGTCCTTGCGCAGTGCGGTCAGTGCGGCCAGCGAGCGCGGCGCAGTGCTGCCCGGCAGGAATACTTCGTGTTGCGGATTGACTTTGGCGAAGGCGAAATTGATCACGTCCAGTTTGCGCGCGCTGATCGGCGGCAATTTCCCGGCGTCGGACACGTAGCCGATGACGTGGAACGAAGGTTCGTCGCCGCGCGGGCTTGCGAATGCGCTGTGCGCCGCCAGCGCGGCGAAGCAGACCAATGTCGACAACAGTTTCGATACGATGTTCAAGCGCAGGCCGACGTGGATGGAGGCCGCTGCACTATACGTCGTTGCGCGCAACATGCTGTTGTAGGAGCGCCGCTGGGCGCGATCATGAAAACGAAGCGGCGCGGAGAATCCGCAAACCAACGGATGTCCGTTCGCGCCCAAGTGCGCTCCTACGAGAGACGATTCATTCCGCGGGCGGATCGCGCGGCGGGTTTTCAACCGCCGGACGGCGGGTCAAGCGCAACACCACGCCGCGCGGCGGGTCGGGTCGATGCCACAGCACCGGCACGTCCTGCGGCGCGGGCGGCTCCAGCTCGTCGTCGATGGCCGCGGCTTCTTCCTCGTCTTCCCAGCTGTAGCGCTTGCGCGGCAGTTCCGGGTCCAACTTGCGGAACAGCCACGCGGCCAGCACGCCGGCCAACGCGCCGCCGAGATGCGATTGCCACGACACCCCGGCCTCGCGCGGCAGCACGGTCAACAGCATGCCGCCGTAGAACAGGAAGCCGATCATGCCCGCGGCGATCGCCGCGCGGTCGCGGCGCAGCACGCCGAGCATGAACACCAGGAAGCCCAGCCCATGGGTCACTCCGCTGACGCCGAGATGGTGCGAACCGGCTTCGCCCAGCAGCCATGCGCCCAGTCCGGCGCCCAGCCACAGCAGCGGCAGCGCACGCAGGGTGGCACGTGGATACACGCTGCCGGCCAGCGTGCCGAGGATCAGGACGGCCACGGCGTTGGCCGCGAGGTGTTCGACCGAACCGTGCAGCAATGGCGCGGTCAGCACGCCGAGCAGACCGTCGAGGCTGTGCGGAGCAACCGTGTAGCGCGTCACGTCGAAGCTGCCCTGCGCCGAATACACCAGCACCAGCAGCAGCACAAACGCCAGGCTCAGGTTCAGCGCGCGCAGGACGCGGCTGCGATCGAAGCGGCCCTGGGCCTGCGCGTCGTAGCGCGGATCGTCGGGATGGTGGGCGGGTTCCATGTCCCCTGCATGGCGGCGGCCCCGGCCGAAGCCAAGGCCGTCGGTGCCGGGATTCAGCGTCCCGCCGGTGCCGGGGGGCGGCGCAGGCTCAGCCAGATCGTGACCGCGAGGATCGCGAACACCACGGCCAGCGACGCCAGCACCGGTACCTTCACCAGGTCGACGGCCAGCATCTTCAGGCCGATGAAGCCCAGCACCACCGCCAGCCCGTACGGCAGCAGGTGGAAGCGAGCGGCCATGCCGGCCAGCAGGAAGAACATCGCGCGCAGGCCCAGCACCGCGAATACGTTCGAGGTCAGCACCACGAACGGATCGGCGGTGATCGCGAAAATCGCCGGAATGCTGTCCACCGCGAAGATCACGTCGGTCACGCCGATCAGCACCAGCACCACGAACAGCGGCGTGAACCAGCGGCGGCCGTCGCGGCGCACGCTCAACGCCTGGCCATGGTAGTCGCCGGTCAGGCGCAGGTGCTTGCGCATCCAGCGCAGCGCCGGATTCCGTTCCAGATCGGGTTCCTTGCCCGCGGCGAACCACATCTTCACGCCGGTCAGCAGCAGGAATGCGCCGAACAGGTACAGCAGCCAGTGGAACTTCGCCAGCAGCGCAGCGCCGGCGAAGATCATCAGTGCGCGCAACACGATGGCGCCCAGCACGCCGATCACCAGTACGCGCTGGCGCTGTTCCTCCGGCACGGCGAAATAGCTCATCACCATCAGGAACACGAAGATGTTGTCGACCGCCAGCGACTTCTCCACCAGGTAACCGGTGAGGAATTCGAGGCCGACGCGCTGGGCGATGGCCGGGCCGGCGGTTTCGGCCAGGTACCACCACAGGCCGGCGTTGAACAACAGGGCCAGGCCGACCCAGCCCGCGCTCCACCACAACGCCTCCTTGAAGGTGACCTTGTGCGCGCCGCCGTGGCGCATCAGCACCAGGTCGGCCAGCAGGGCCAGCGCCACCACGACGGCGAAGCCGCCCCACAGCCAGGGATTGCCTATCGATTGCATGCAGAACTCCGGTTTCGAAAACGAGAACGCCTCGGACCGCAAGGCCGAGGCGTGCATCGGGAAACCGGCTTTCGGAGTTCCAGCGCGAACCTTCGCCATCGCGGCGAAGGTCTCGCTCGCAACCGCGGCACGGATGCCTGCGGTTGCCGCCGGACCGGAGCCTGTATCCAGGCTCGAAATGACGGCCACGACGTCGGGAGCTACTCCCCTTCGAGGCGGATTGTCCCGGTCGCCGAGGATCGGGTCAACCACGCCGGTAGAATACGTTCATGAACGCTCCGAATCCCCCTGAATTGCCCGTGGTCCGCCTGAAGAACGCCTGGCGCTCCAGCCATCCCTGGATCTTCCAGAAGCTGGTCGAAAAGCCCGCGCAACGGCCCAAGCCCGGCAGCATCGTCGAAGTGATCGGGGTGGACGGCGCCTTCGTCGGTCGCGGCTTCTACAACGGCCATTCGCGCATCGCCGTGCGCATCCTCGAGACCGATCCCGCCATCGCCGTCGACCAGGGCTGGTTCGCCCGCAAGATAGCCGAGGCGGTGTCGCTGCGCCGGGACGTGCTGAGGCTCGACGAGATCTCCAACGCCTGGCGCGTGGTCCACAGCGAGGGCGACGGCCTGTCCGGCTTGGTCGTGGACCGCTACGACGACCTGCTGGTGGTCGAGTTCTTCAGCGCCGGCATGTTCCGCCACCGCGAATGGGTCTACGACGCGTTGCGCGCGCGGTTCCCCGGCTGCCGCTTCCACAGCTTCGCCGACGAGCACGTGCAGAAGCAGGAATCGTTCGATTTCCACAACACCACCGGCACCGCGCCGGCGACGATCGAGGAATACGGGATCAGGTTCCGCGCCGATCCGGCGGGCGCGCACAAGACCGGCTTCTTCGCCGACCAGCGCGAGAACCGCGAATGGCTGAGCCGCCAGTGCGCGGACAAGCGCGTGCTGGACTTGTGCTGCAACACCGGCGGCTTCGCCGTGTACGCGGCGGTACGCGGCGCCGAGGAAGTGCTCGGCGTGGACATCGACGCGGACGTGATCGAGATCGCCAAGGGCAACGCCAAGCTCAACCACGTGCGCCCGAAGTTCGTGCAGGCCGACATCTTCCCGTATCTGCGCGATGCGGCCGCACGCGGCGACCGCTTTGACGTGGTGATCCTCGACCCGGCCAAGATGACCCGCGACCGCGAGCAGGTGATCGCCGCGCTGAAGAAATACCTGGACATGAACAAGCTGGCGCTGGGCGTGGTCAAGCCGGGTGGGCTGTTCGCGACGTTCTCGTGCACCGGGCTGGTGAGCGAGGAACAATTCCTCGACATGCTGCGCCGCGCCGCGTTCTACGCGGGACGTACGATCCAGGTATTGAAGGTCGCGGGCGCGGGCGCGGACCATCCGTTCATGGCCCACGTGCAGGAATCGCGCTACCTCAAGGCGGTGTTCTGCCGCGTGGTGGACTAACGGCACATCCGCGACGGACCGCGCATGCGCATGATGGCGTCCGGATTCGCCGGACGCGAGGTACTGCATGATCGGGAAGTTCCTGGGCTTGTCGCTGGGCCTCGCGCTATCGCCACCCACCTGGGCGCAGGTCGACCTGCAGGCCCTCGACGACACCATGCCCGGCCCGCGCACGCAGATACTGGTGTTGGGTTCGGTGCACCTGTCGCAGGGCAATAACAAGGCGTTCGATCCGGCCACCCTGCGTCCGGTGCTGGAGCGGCTGGCGACCTACAAGCCCGACATCGTCACCATCGAAGCGATGCCCGGCGAAACCTGCGACCTGATGCGCCATCGCGCTGCCTACAAGGATGCGGTGGAGGCGTTTTGTCCGGACGTCGTGGAGGGGCATGCCGCCACCGGCCTCGGCGTATCCGCGGCGCTGGATGCGATCGACGAAGCATTCAAGTCGTGGCCCGCGCGACCGACGCCCGTGCAGCGGCGCCATCTGGCCGCGTTGTTCCTTGCCGCAGGGGAACCGGCTTCGGCGCTGGTGCAGTGGTGGCAACTGCCCGAAGCCGAGCGCCGGACGGGGGATGGCCTCGACGAGGCGCTGGTCCGCGCATTGCGCAAGCGCGAGGTATCGGCCAACGAGAACTACCAGCTCGCCGCGCGGCTGGCGGCGGACCTCGGCCTGCAACGCGTGTATCCGGTCGACGACCATACCGGCGACAGCCTCGTCATCGGCGACGAAAAGGCCTTCGAGACGGCGATCAGGCAGGCCTGGAACGGCGCCAGCGCGGAAGCGAAGCGCACGCGCGAACGCGTGCAGGCGTTGCAGGAATCGGGCAACATGCTGGCCACCTATCGGGCGGTGAATTCGCCGGATTATCTGCGCCAGGCCATTGCCGCCGATTTCGGCCAGACATTGCACGATCCTTCGCCGCAGCATTTCGGCAGGCAGTACGTCGGCGGCTGGGAAGCGCGCAATCTGCGCATGGTCGCCAACATCCGCGTGGCGTTCCGAGAGCGTGCGGGCGCCCGCGTGCTGGCCGTCGTCGGCTCCTCGCACAAGCCGTGGTTCGACGGCCTGCTCGGACAGATGCAGGGCGTGGACCTCGTCGATGCGCAGCAGTCCTTGAAATAGGCGGGATGGGCCGGCCGTTTGCGCCCATCTTCTTGCGACGGATCCGGTGGGCATACACCTGCGTGCCTGCCCTGCCGTTCATCGCTCGAGCAGGTAATCCCGCAATACCACGGCCTGGTTGATCGCGGGGTCGCGCGCGCCGTCGTCGCGCGAAGGCGGTCCGTAGGCGCGCTTCAACCGGATGTTCACGACGCTACGCGTCCTGCCCCTTCGCCAGCAGGCTGGTGCGGCGGCTGTAGAGCAGGTAGACGAGCAAGCCGAAGGCGTTCCACAACAGGCACCACAGCTGGGTTTTCGTAGGCAGGCTCCAGAACAAATAGGCGCAGCCGAGAATTGCGACAGGACCGATGATCCAAGCCAACGGTGCGCGGAACACGCGTGGACGGTTCGGCTCTCGCTTGCGCAGCACCAGCAGGCACGCGGCCACGGCGACGAAGGCGATCAGCGTGCCGGCATTGGCCAGCGCGGCGATTTCGTCGAGACGGGCGACGCCGGCCAGCGCCGAAGTGACGATCGCGGTGAATACGGTGATCGCCACCGGCGTGCCGCGCTTGCTGACTTTCGACAGGCCGCGCGGCAACAGGCCGTCGCGCGCCATCACGAAGAAGATCCGGCTCTGCCCGTAGAAGAAC
The DNA here is from genome assembly GCA_035653955.1 of Pseudoxanthomonas sp. Lineage (GTDB taxonomy): Bacteria > Pseudomonadota > Gammaproteobacteria > Xanthomonadales > Xanthomonadaceae > Pseudoxanthomonas_A. The sequence continues at coordinate 2,500 of DASRYD010000241.1, read as the reverse complement.
GCCAGCAGCACCGTCGGCAGCGCGATCACAGCCGCCGCCGCGACGACCTTCGCCGCGCCGCCGTGGCCCAGCTCGCGCATGATCAGCGCCAACGGCTCGGCGCTCTTGCCGAATACGGCGAAACTCATCGCGCCGACCGCCGCCAACGCGACGACCAGATAGATCAGCGTACAGCCGACCATCGAGCCGACGATGCCGATGGACAGGTCGCGGCCGGGGTTCTTGGTCTCCTCGGCGGCGGTGGAAATCGCGTCGAAGCCGTAGAAGGCGAAGAAGATGATCGCCGCTGCCGCCATCACGCCATGCTTCACTCCGTCCGCCCCGCTCGATTCGGCGAAGCCGTAGGGCATGAACGGATGCAGGTTGGCCGCATCGAAATTCGGCAGGGCGATCGCGACGAACACCGCCAGCGCGATGATCTTCGCGATGACCAGGAACGCGTTGAGCGTGGCGCTTTCCCGGGTACCGGCGATCAGCAGACCGGCGACGACGAAGGTGATCAGCACCGCCGGCAGGTTGATCAGGCCACCGGCGTGCGGGCCGGCGACCAGCGCCTGCGGCAGGTCGACGCCCAGGCCGTGCAGGAAGCCGACCGCATAGCCCGACCAGCCCACCGCGACCGTGCTGACCACCAGCGAGTACTCGAGGATCAGGCTCCAGCCGACCACCCAGGCGATGGTTTCGCCCAGTACCGCGTAGCTGTAGGTGTAGGCGCTGCCGGCAGCCGGCATCATCGTCGAAAGCTCGGCATAGGCCAGCGCCGCGCAGGCGCAGACCACCCCGGCGATGACGAAGGAGATCAGCACCGCCGGTCCCGCGAGGTTGGCGCCGACGCCGATCAGCGTATAGATGCCGGTGCCGACGATGGCGCCGATGCCCAGCGCGATCAGGTGCGGCCAACCCAGTGTGGGCACCAGCCGGCGGCCTTCTTCGTGCTGGGTGATGGTGTCGAGCGACTTGCGGCGGAGCCAGGTCATGCGCGGCCTGCGGACGAAGGAGTTGCGCGCAAGTGTCCCCCAACACGCCGGCGAATGCGACGTTGGCGCACGAAGCCGCCGGGGGAGCGGCCTTGGCCGCGAATGCTTCCAGTGGAAATGTGCGGCAAGAGCAAAAGCAAAAAGCATTCACGGCCAAGGCCGCTCCCACGAGAGGAACGTCTAGCGGTCCGGCGTCTCGCTGCTGGGGACGTGTGCGCTCGCCCGCTCCGGATCCAGCGGCCGCACTTCGTAGAAAATACCCTGCTGCACCGTCGGACTGTCGGACAACAGTTGCGCGGCGGCTTCCAGCGACGGCGCGAGAACGAACCAGAAACCGCCGATCATTTCCTTGATCTCGGCGAACGGCCCGTCGGTGATCGTGCGCTTCCGCGTCACCAGCGCGACCTCGCGCGTCAGCCGCGAACCCCTGCGCATGTTCCCGGCGGCGACGTGCGCGTCCAGCCAGTCGTAAAACCGGTCGATCGCGGTCTGGATCGTTTCCGGGGAAGCGTCCGCATCCCATTGCCCGCGGGAAATGACCAGGTATTCGTTGAGCTTGGATTCGTTCATGGTGCTGGAGCCATCCGTGACGTGTCGTCGGGAAGCCGAGAATAGCAGCGCACTGGCGCAACGATTGAGACGCGCCCGGGTGCCGCGCTGCGCGCGGCCAACTGCGGTCTTCCTTCCCGGTGGGAACGACGTCGGGTTCGCGACCGACGTCGTTCCTATCGGGAATCGCGTCGGGTTTCTGCTAGGGTTTCGCCCGCAAATATCGCTGCGCCGCCAGCCCGCCGACTTGCCGTCCCATCGCCTTGCCCACTTCGGTGGAGGTGCGGAAATGCACGCCGTCCCAGATGCGCGCATTCGATACTTCGTCGACGAAGGCATCGATGCTGCTCCAGCTGCGCGCCGCGTCGCCGGCGGTGTGGCTGGTCGTGGTCAGCGTGGGTGCCGGCGTATCGCCCAGCTCCGCCTTCAATACCGTGCCGACCGCGCTTGCGACGATGCAGTGGGCGCACGGATACTCGGGATGCATCGGCGTGTCGATGAACGGCACCCACGATGCGTCGCGCTCGGTGGTGCCGTTGCCGTCGTTGTCGCCGTTGCGGATCGCGGTGATCGGCCGCCAGAAGCCGTAGTGGTACTTGGCGTCGAACACGGCGATCAGGGCGTCGTCCATTGCCTGCGCCACCGTCGCGTACAGGCGCGCGTTGCGGGTCACGTCGCGGCCCGGCATGTCGGCGACCGAACGCACCACGCCGTAGTAGATCGGCGGCAGAGTCGCCTCCCAGAACCTGGCGACAGCGGTCTGCTCGGTGCTGCGCCGCGTGCTGTTCTTCGCGCCCATCGCCTTGATCTCGTCGTAATCGCGCACCCAGGTTTCGCTGGCCAGCGTTGGCGGTGGGCCGGGGCGGAATTGCGCTGCGTTGGCCATCAGCCAGGGCTTCCGCCCCGGCCACTGCGACACCGCGGGCAGCGCGGTCGGCACGTAAATGCCGGCGGCGGTTTGCGGACGATAGGCT
>DASRYD010000240.1:0-5195 GCA_035653955.1 Pseudoxanthomonas sp. | reverse complement strand
CCGATCTATCGCCGCAGCGGAGGCCAAGGGCATCGGCAGCGCGATGGCCGACCGCCTGCGGCTGGATCCGGAGCGCCTGGGCGGCATCGCAGAGGCGCTGGGCGAAGTCGCGTCCTTGCCCGATCCGGTCGGCCAGGTGACCCGTCGCGAAACGCGGCCGAACGGCATCGTGGTCGAACGCGTGCGCGTGCCGCTGGGCGTGATCGCGATGATCTACGAAGCGCGCCCCAACGTCACCGCCGACGCCGCGGCGCTGTGCCTGAAGGCCGGCAACGGGGTGATCCTGCGCGGCGGCTCCGAGGCGATCCACTCCAACACCGCCATCGCCGCGTCGCTGAAGCGCGCCCTGCGCGAAGCCGGCCTGCCCGAGGCCGCGCTGACCCTGGTCGAGGACCTGCGTCGGGAAACCATCCTCGAACTGCTGCAGCTGACCGACATCGTCGACCTGGCCATCCCGCGCGGCGGCGAGGGCCTGATCCGCTTCGTCGCCGAACATGCGCGGGTGCCGGTGATCAAGCACTACAAGGGCGTCTGCCACCAATACGTCGATGCCGGCGCCGATGAAATCCTCGCGCTGCGCTTGCTGATCGATGGAAAAGTGTCGCGCCCCAGCGCCTGCAATTCGCTGGAAACGCTGTTGGTCCACCGCGACATCGCAGGTAGCTTTCTGCCGAAGGCAGCGCAGGCATTGCGCGAACGCGGCGTGGAAGTGCGCGCCGACGAACGCGCGGCGGCGCTGATGCCGGATGCGAAGCCGGCGACCGAGGACGACTACGCCGCCGAATTCCTCGACCTGGTCATCGCCGTGCGCGTGATCGATTCGCTGGACGAGGCCATCGCCCACATCCGCAAGTACGGCTCCGACCATACCGAAGTCATCGTCACCCGCGACGACGACCATGCGCGCCGGTTCGTCGAATCGCTGCGTTCGGCGGTGGTGATGGTGAATGCTTCTTCGCGCTTCAGCGACGGCGGCGAACTCGGTCTGGGCGCGGAGATCGGCATCTCGACCACGCGCCTGCACTCCTACGGTCCGATGGGCCTGGAAGCGTTGACCGTCGAGCGTTTCGTGGTGCGCGGGGAAGGGCAGACGCGCAACATCCCCTGAAAACTTTGTGGGAGCGGCTATAGCCGCGAATGCTTTTGCGCCCAAGCGACAAGGGCAAGCGCAATCGCGGCTATAGCCGCTCCCACAGTTTGCTCAGGCGCGGTCTTCGAACAGCTCCCGGCCGATCAGCATGCGGCGGATTTCGTTGGTGCCGGCGCCGATGGCGTAGAGCTTGGCGTCGCGCAGGATGCGGCCGGTCGGGTATTCGTTGATGTAGCCGTTGCCGCCCAGCGCCTGGATCGCCTCCAGCGCGACCTGCACGGCGGCGTCGCTGGCGTGCAGCAGGCACGAAGCGGCGTCGATGCGGCTCCTGTGGCCGGCGTCGTAGTCGCGCGCCACCTGGTAGGCGTAGGCGCGAGAGGACTGCAGCGCGGTGTACATGTCGGCGATCTTCGCCTGCATGATGCCGAAGGTGCCGATCGCCGCGTCGAACTGCCTGCGTTCGCGCACGTAGGGCAGGGCGACGTCCAAGGCGGACTGCATCAGGCCGATGGGGCCGCCGCTGAGCACCAGGCGTTCGGTGTTCAACCCGGACATCAATACCTTGACGCCGTGGTTCGCTTCGCCGAGCACGTTCTCGGCGGGGATCTCGCAATTCTCGAACACCAGCTCGCAGGTGTTGCTGCCGCGCATGCCCAGCTTGTCCAGCTTCTGCGCGGTGGAGAAACCCTGCATGCCCTTTTCGACGATGAAGGCGGTCATGCACTTGCTGCCCGCGTCCTTGCCGGCGGTGCGCATGTAGACGATCAGGACGTCGGCCTCGGGACCGTTGGTGATCCACATCTTGTTGCCGTTGGCGATCCAGACGTCGCCGCGCCTTTCCGCGCGGCACGCCATCGAACCGACCACGTCGGAGCCCGCGCCCGGCTCGCTCATCGCCAGCGCGCCCTTCGCCTCGCCGGTGCACAGTTTCGGCAGGTACTTCCGGCGCTGCGCCTCGTTGCCGTTGACGTACAGGTTGCTGACGCACAGGTTGGAATGCGCGCCGTAGCTCAGGCCGACCGAGCCCGAGGCGCGCGAAATCTCTTCCATCGCCACCAGATGGGCGAGGTAGCCCATCTCGCTGCCGCCGTACTCTCCCGGCACGGTGATGCCCAGCAGGCCCAGGTCGCCCAGCTTCGGCCACAGGTCCTGCGGGAACGCGTTGTCGTGGTCGATCCGCGCCGCGCGCGGCGCGATCTCGGCTTCGGCGAAGCGGCGCACGGCGTCGCGCAGGGCGTCCAGTTCCTCGCCCAGCGGAAAAGCGTTCGGTCGCATTAGGGCCTCCCTCCTGTTTGCGGCCAGATGGTGCGGGGCGGGTCAGTGCTCGCCGCGCAGGTGTCCCATGAAACGCGGCGCGGTGCGGCCCAGCGGCAGCTTCAGCTTGCCGATCGCCTCGATGCGCGCCTCGGCGATGCGGTCCGCGGCGTACTGCGGGGCGATGCCTTCCTTGTCGGCCAGTTCGAAGATCTTGCCCACGGTGTGGTAGATGTTGCGCATCAGGCGCATCGCGCGTTCGCGGTTGTAGCCGTCGATTTCCAGCGACACGTTCATCACGCCGCCGGCGTTGACCGCGTAGTCGGGCGCGTACAGGATGCCGCGCTTCATCGCCTCCACGCCGGTGGCGTGCGACATCTGGTTGTTGGCGGTGCCGCAGACCACCTTGGCCTTCAGCCGCGGCAAGGTCTGTTCGTTGATCGCGTATTCCAGCGCGCAGGGCGAGAACACGTCGGCGGCGACGTCGTAGATCTCGTCCGGCTTGACCGCCTCGGCGCCGTATTCGTCCACCGCGCGCTCGACCAGCGCCGGGTTCAGGTCGGCGACGAACAGCTTGGCGCCGCGTTCCTTCAGCAGTTTGACGAATTCCATGCCGATGTGGCCCAGGCCCTGCACGGCGTAGCTGTACTTGCCGATCTCCTCGTTGCCGAACTTGCGGTTCAGCGCGGCCATCAGGCCCTGCAGCGCGCCGTAGGCGGTGAACGGGGCCGGGTCGCCGGAGCCGCCGTGCACCTGGTGCACGCCGACCACGTATTCGGTTTCGCGGTAGACCAGTTCCATGTCGTTGACGTCGGTGCCGACGTCCTCGGCGGTGATGTAACGGCCGCCCAGCGAATCGACGTAGCGGCCGAAGCTGCGGAACAGCGCTTCGGTCTTGTCCTTCGACGGCTCGCCGATCACCACCGCCTTGCCGCCGCCGACGTTCAGGCCCGCCAGCGCGTTCTTGTAGGTCATCGTGCGGCTGAGGCGCAGGGCGTCGCGCAACGCGTCCTCGGTGCCGGCGTAGTGGCGCATGCGCACGCCGCCCAGCGCGGGGCCGAGCACGGTGTTGTGGATGGCGATGATCGCCTTCAGGCCCGCATCGGGGTTGTGGCAGAACAGGACCTGTTCGTGCCCGGAGGTTTCCAGCGTTTCGAAAATCATGGGGAAGGGCTCCAATCTGCGCCGGCTTCGGTGCCGTCGCAAGTACTGCGAGTTACGCCTAACCTGTTGACCTTAAAACAAAAAAGCGACGTTAACGGGCAGGTCCCCCGGCGTCGCGCGTGGCCAGTCTAATCCAATCGCCAGACGGCGGCACGGGCGCGGGGTCGCAGCGGGCCGGGCCGGGCGATGACCGAACGCCACCGGCGATCCCGTTTTCGAACAGAATCGCAGGTGCGCTGGCGCCGATCCATTCCATTCGGGAGGTCGTATGCAACGCTGGTCGAAGTACGCCGTACCCAATCTGTTCGTGTCGATGCTGCTGCTGTTCCCGCTTGCCCCGGCCATGGCCGGGGATACGGCGACCGCCGCCGACCGGGCATCGGCCACGCCGCGGGGGACCACCTTCGTGCTTCCCGCCGGCTGGACCGGGCAGGTGCAGGGCGAGGCGGTGATCGTCGCCCCGCCGGAGGCCGACGGATCGCGCATCGCCATCGTCGACGCCGGTGCGGACACGCCCGACCAGGCGGTCGCCGAAGCCTGGAAGCTGCTCGGCCTGTCGCCGAAGTCCCTGGTCGCCACCGACGCCGCGCCGAAGGACGGTTGGGAACAGCGGCGCTTCTACGACTACGACGTGCCGCAGAACGCCAAGCGCGTGGTCTATGCCGGCGCCTATCGCAAGGGTAAGGCGTGGACGGTGATGGCGGTGGACCTGGACCAGGCCCTCGCCGAGAAGCGCGCCTCGCAGACCGGCAAGATCGGCCAGCGCCTGCAGCCGGCCGGCTACGTGCGCGAGACCTTCGCCGGACGCACCGCGCACAAGCTGGATGCGGCGCGCCTGCAGCAGGTCGCCGACTTCGTCGAACGCATGCGCCACGATTTCGAAGTGCCCGGCGTGGCCATCGGCATCGTCCAGGACGGCAAGGTGGTGATGTCGCGCGGCTTCGGCGTGCGCGAACTGGGCAAGCCGGAACCGGTGGACGGCGACACCCGCTTCATGATCGCTTCCAACACCAAGGCGCTGACCACGCTGATGCTGGCCAAGCTGGTCGACGCCGGCAAGCTGGACTGGAACGCACGCGCAGTCGACGTGTACCCCGCGTTCAAGCTGGGCGACGCCGATACCACCGGCAAGGTGCTGGTCAAGCACCTGATCTGCGCCTGCACCGGCGTGCCGCGCCAGGATTACGAGTGGCTGTTCGAAGGCGAGAAGCAGACGCCGGAAACGGTGATGGCCACGCTCGGGACCATGCAGCCGACCAGCGCCTTCGGCGAGCTGTTCCAGTATTCCAACCCGATGGCCGCGGCGGCCGGCTACATCGGCGGCCAGGTCGCCAACCCGGGCAGCGAGCTCGGCGCGGGCTACGACCAGGCGATGCAGGCGCTGGTGTTCGATCCGCTGGGCATGGCCAACACCACCTTCGATTACGCGAAGGCGCAGACCGGCGACTACGCCGCGCCGCACGGCTACGACATCGACCGCCAGGTCCGGGTCATGGGCATGGGCCTGAACGACACCATCGTCGCCTCGCGCCCGGCCGGCGCCGCCTGGAGCACGGTCAACGACCTGCTCAAGTACGTGCAGATGGAAATCGACCGCGGCGCGCTGGCGAACGGCAGCCGCTACATCGGCGAGGCGGCGCTGATGCAGCGCCGCGAGCCGCAGATCGCGCTGGGCGTGGACCGCAAC
>DASRYD010000239.1:0-1952 GCA_035653955.1 Pseudoxanthomonas sp. | reverse complement strand
TGCGCGCGGCGTCTACAAGCGTCTGACCGCGCGCGAGAACATCGCCTACTTCGGCGAACTGCACGGGCTGGACCCGGCGACGATCGCGAATCGCACGCAGCGATTGGCCAAGGCGCTGAACATGGAGGATTTCCTCGATCGCCGTACCGAGGGCTTCAGCCAGGGCCAGCGCACCAAGACCGCGATCGCCCGGGCCCTGGTCCACGACCCGCGCAACGTCATCCTCGACGAACCGACCAACGGCCTCGACGTGATGACCACCCGCGGCCTGCGCGACTTCCTCAAGCAGTTGCGTGCGGAAGGCCGCTGCGTGGTGTTCTCCAGCCACATCATGCAGGAGGTCGCCGCGCTGTGCGATCGCATCGTGATCGTCGCCCGCGGCACCGTGGTCGCCGCCGGCAGCGCCGACGAACTGCGCGCGCAGACCGGCGAGGACAACCTGGAAGACGCCTTCGTCAAGGCCATCGGCTCCGAGGAGGGCCTGCACGCATGAAGTCGCTGCGTACTTTGTTGACCGTGATGCGCAAGGAATTGCGCGACCTGTTCCGCGACCGCCGCACGGTGGCGCTGGCGCTCGGCCTGGGTCCGATCCTGTTCCCGTTGCTGATGATCGGCATCGGTACGCTGGGCGAGAACCGCGACCGCGAGTTGAACGAGAAACCGCTGCAGTTGCCGGTGGCGGGCCGCGAGAACGCACCCAACCTGATCGCCTGGCTGCAAGGCCAGAACGTGGAGGTCAAGGCGCCGCCGGCGGACATCGCCCAGGCGATCGCGCGCCAGGACGAGGACATGGTGCTGCGCATCGGTCCCGACTTCGCCCGCAAATGGCGCGCTGGTGAACCGGCGCCGCTGGAAGTCGTCCACGACAGCAGCCGCCAGGACGCGCAGGTTTCGGTCGCGCGCCTGAACAAGCTGCTGGGGACCTATGCCAGCCAGGTCGGTTCGTTGCGCCTGCTGGCGCGCGGCGTCAGCCCCGGCGCCGCCGCGTCGATCCAGGTACGGCATACCGACCTGATCACTCCCGAAGCCAAGCGCGGGCGCCTGCTTGCGACCTTGCTGCCGTACCTGCTGATCCTCAGCGCCTTCATCGGCGGCGCGCATCTGATCATGGACGCAACCGCGGGCGAGCGGGAACGCCAATCGCTGGAACCATTGCTCGCCACGCCGGCGCCGCGCGGCGCCATCGTCAGCGGCAAGATCGCCGCCGCCTGCCTGGTCGCGCTGGCCTCGCTGGCCCTGACCCTGCTGGCGTTCAAGCTCGGCGCGCTGCTGTCGCCGACCGTCGGCCGGCAGATGCAGGTCAGCTTCTCCGCCATCGCGCAGTTGCTGCTGATCCTGCTGCCGATGGTATTCATCGGCACCACCCTGTTGACCTATCTTGCCGCCGCCGCCAAGAGCATGAAGGAGGCGCAGAGTCACATGACCTGGCTGATGCTGTTGCCGATGCTGCCCAGCTTCATCCTGATGGTGAACCCGGTGAAGGCGCAGTGGTGGCAATTCGCGGTGCCGTTCCTCGCGCAGAACCAGATGATCCTGAAGGTGGTGCGCGGCGAGACGATCGACGTCGCGCAATGGACGATTTACCTGGTTTGCGGCTTCGGCCTGGCCGCGGTGCTGTGGTTCGCGGCATCGCGCCGTTACCAGCAGGAACAGCTGGCGATATCGGCCTGAGTCGCCGTTCGCGCAAAAGAAAGGGCCGGCGATGCCGGCCCTTTTCATCATGCGCCCCACAGGCGATCAGCGCGGATTGAAGTTGATCGTGCGCCGCGTCGTTGTCGGCGCGGAAATCGGCGCGAACTTCCAGCGCTTCGCTGCGTTAACCGCTTCGCGATCGAACACGCGCGGTGGCGTGGAACGCACCACGCGCGCGCTGGTCACGCTGCCGTCGGTGCCGACGGTGAATTCGACCAGCACCTCGCCGGACGTGCCGGCGCGCAACGCGTCGGCGGGAT
>DASRYD010000238.1:0-9120 GCA_035653955.1 Pseudoxanthomonas sp. | reverse complement strand
GGCAATCGCTTCCAGCATGCGCTGCGCGCGTTCACCCCGCGCGACCAGAAGGCGGTGAAGACCGCCGCCGAGACCTTCGTCGCCAATCCGGCGCTGGACGTGGCCAAGGCCATCGGCCAGCTCGGCGTCGGCGAAGCACTGGTCTCGACCACGCCCTGGCGACGGCCGGTGCCGAACAGCACGCCCTTGACCGCCTCGCCGAAGCCCCCGGTATCGGCGTCGTCGTCCCTGGCGGTTTTCGCCTTCGGCGCGTCGGCGACCTCGGCCTTGGCTTCGGCCTTCTTCGCCAGCATTTCCGCCGCCGAATCGCGGTCGATCGAGTTGTCGTACTTGCCGCCGACCGGGCTGCCGGCGCGCACCTGGCTGCGTTCGGCATCGCTGATCGCGCCCATCCGGCAACGTGGCGGGGCGACCAGGGTCTGCTGCACCGGCGACGGCACGCCCTTGTCCTGCAGCGTCGACACCAGCGCCTCGCCGACGCCGAGCCTGGAGATGGCTTCGGCCACGTTGAGCTTGGGATTGGCCACGAAAGTCTCGGCCGCCGTCTTCACCGCTTTCTGGTCGCGCGGCGTGAACGCGCGCAGCGCGTGCTGCACGCGGTTGCCGAGCTGGCCGAGGATGTTGTCCGGCACGTCGTCGGGGAACTGCGAGCAGAAATACACGCCCACGCCCTTGGAGCGGATCAGGCGCACGACCTGTTCGATGCGCTGCTGCAGCGCCGGCGGGGCGTCGTCGAACAGCAGGTGCGCTTCGTCGAAGAAGAACACCAGCTTGGGTTTGTCGAGATCGCCGACTTCCGGCAGGTTCTCGAACAGTTCCGACAGCAGCCACAGCAGGAAGCTGGAATACAGGCGCGGCTTCAAAATCAGCTGGTCGGCGGCGAGGATCGAGATCACGCCGCGGCCATCGGTGTTGGTGCGCATCAGGTCGGACAGTTCCAGCGCCGGTTCGCCGAAGAAGCGGTCGCCGCCCTGCTGTTCTATCTGCAGCAGGGAACGCTGGATCGCGCCGATCGACTGCGCGCTGACCAGGCCGTAGCTGGTGGAGATGTCCTTGCGCTCGTCGGCGACCAGGGCGAGCAGGGCGCGCAGGTCTTGCAGGTCGAGCAGCAGCAGGCCGCGGTCGTCGGCCAGCTTGAACACGATTTCCAGCACGCCGCTCTGGGTGTCGTTCAATTCCAGTATGCGGGACAGCAGGGTCGGCCCCATCTCGCTGACCGTGGTGCGCACCGGGTGGCCGAGCTTGCCGTACAGGTCCCAGAAGATCACCGGGCTGGCGCCGGGGCCGTAGCCATCGACGCCGATCTCCTTCGCTCTGGCCAGCACCTTCTCGTTGCCGTCGCCGGCGACCGCCAGACCGGCCACGTCGCCCTTCACGTCGGCCATGAACACCGGCACGCCGATCCGCGAAAAGCCTTCGGCCAGGGTCATCAGGGTCACGGTCTTGCCGGTGCCGGTGGCGCCGGCGGTCAGTCCGTGACGATTGCCGAACTTGGGCAGCAAGGTGACGGCGATGTCGTCGGTGACGCCCTTGCCGATCAGGATGGGGTCCATGGGTTTCCTTGGCGTTGATGAGCGGATCGAGCGGCGATTCTAGCGGTTGAACTTGTCGCGCCGTGAACGGTCGCAAAAGGCCAATGGCGCGCTGTCAAGCTTGTCGGCGACGGCGGCCCCCGGATAACCTGCCTTTTTCCCTGCTCTGCGATCCGATGCCCGATCTGTCCCGGTTCCTGCGCCTCGCTCCTTTCGCCGCCGCGCTGCTGATGCTTGCGGTTCCTGCTTTCGCCCAGCGCGTCTCGGCCAAGGATCGCGTCGCCCTCGACGCGCTCGACCAGCGCATGGCCGCCGCGGAAAAGCGCTACCGCGACGCGTTGCTGCTGGTGGCGAACGGCGACCCCAAGGGCACCGCCGAAGGCGACGGCGCGCTGGAGGACATGGAAGACGTGATCGACGCCTGCGCCAGGCAGCGCGGTTGCCAGCTCAATACCCAATTGGCCGCCTTCAAGCGACTGCTGAAGGCGAACGCCGATGCGCAATCGCCAGACGAAGACGAGGAAGGCAGCGACGAACCGCTCGAGGACGACCACGTTCCCGCCGCGGCCGGCGCCACCGCCAGCGCGCCGCAGGCGCAGCAGGGCGCGGCGAAGCTGGACGACAATCGCCATGCCTTCGACCGCATGGTGCAGTACAACCCGGCGGTCCAGGCCGGCATCCGCCGCTGGTTGACCGACATGCGCGGCTCGCTGGTGGACAGCTACGAGAACTACCAGAACATGCGTTTCATGATGTGGCCGCAATGGGAGCGCCAGGGCCTGCCCGAGGCAATGCTGTTCGGCATCATGGCCAAGGAGTCCAACGGCAAGGTGCACGTCAGCTCGCGCGCCGGCGCGGCCGGTCCGATGCAGTTCATGTACGCCACCGGCACGCGTTTCGGCCTGGGCCGGGACGATACCGGTTTCGATACCCGCTTCGACCCGCGTTCGGCCGCGCAGGCCAGCGCCGAATACATGAGCGAGCGCTTCGCCGAACTGGGCAGCAGCGTGGAACTGTCGCTGGCCGCCTACAACGGCGGCGAAGGCCGTGCGCTGCGCGTGTACCGGCAGTATCCGGGCGTGAGTTTCTGGGACGAGCGCGTGTACAACCAGTTCCCGGCCGAAACCCGCGACTACGTGCCGATGGTGATCGCCGCGGCGTGGCTGTTCCTGCACCCGCGCCAGTACGGGCTGGATTTCCCGCGGGTGGCGCCGCAACCGGCGCCGCTGAAGCTGGTCAAGCCGACTTCGATCTACGAACTGACCATGTGCCTGGGCACCACCGGCACTCGCGACGGCTACATGCGTACGTTGCGCAATCTCAACCCGCGCTACCAGGCCGAAAGCTATCTCGCGCCGGGCTTGACCCTGAACGCCAACACCCGCATCGCGGCGCTGTACAGCCGTCACTGCATCAACGGCGCGCGTGCCGAACTGGCGCGCACGCTGATGGCAGCGAACGTCAACGCGGCCATCCTGCGTGCGCCGCTGCCGGAAGGCCGCGTTTCGGTCGGCGACGTCAGTCAGCTGGTCGAGCCGCTGGACGATCCGGCCGAGCCGAAAGCGGAGGAAAAGCCGCGGGCCAAGGAAAAGCCGAAAGGCAAGGAGAAGCCGGCGCGCACCGTCAAGGTCGGCCGCGGCGACACGCTGGGCAAGATCGCCGACAGGCACGATTGCAGCCTGAAGGAACTGGCCAGAGCCAACGGCTTGCGCGCACCGGGCTATACGGTCAAGCCCGGGCAGAGGATCAAGCTGGAAGGTTGCAGTAAGTAGCGGCCGCGTCGCGGCCGTTCGAGGAGGCGTCATGGCATCCAAGAAGAAGGCTGGCGATACCAGCGCGACGAAAGGCAGGCCGTCTGGCTCGAAGCCTGACGGCAAGGAGCCTGCCGTCGGCAAGCGAAGGCCGTACGAATACGACCATCAATACGGCCTCGTGCTGCAGGGCAGAGCGATTCCGGCCAAGGCGAAGCCCAAACCCAAGGCGTAGTCGCGCAGGGCGAACCAAGCCCCGCTATCGCCATGATGGATTTATGCGAATCCGGTGGGCAGGGCCTGCCGCTACGGTAGCGGTCGTCTGGCAACCATGCCTATCTCGATCCGCGCGTTGAGCGGCAAGCTGGCGCAGCCGATGGTCGTCCGGGCGGGATACGGTTCCTTGAACTGGTCCGCATATATTTCGTTCATCGCCGGAAAATCATCCATGTCGATGAGATAGACCCGTACTTCCGTCACGTCTTCGGGGCCCAGTCTTGCGGCTTCGAGGATGCCGAAAAGATTGGCGAAGCACTGTTTCGTCTGTGCCCGTATGTCTCCAACGACGAGCTTCCCGGTAGCGGGGTCGATCGGCGTCTGGCCGGAGAAAAGACGAACCCGTTGGCCTCGACGGCATGCGAATAGGGACCGATCGCCGCAGCATTTGGAGCCGAGATTGTCTTGCGCACGATGAGTCCTGTTCCGTTGGGCCGCAGGCGAACCGAGCGATGCGGGCCGTCGCGACTGCTTATCCGCAAAGCGCGGTTATGAAAGCGTTGCCAGCGCCTGCCCCAGCTTCACCGGCGTTTCCGCTTTCAATCCTGCCTCCAGCATCGCCACGCCCGGTGGCAACAGCACGATCACGGTCGAGCCGTAGTTGAAGCGTGCCATTTCGGCGAAGCGTTCGATCGTCACGTCTTTGCCGCGGTAATCCTTGCGCGCGATCTCGCGGCCGTACTCCGGAATCTCCACGCCGCTCCACACCGTTTCCACGCCCGACACCAGCAACGCGCCGACCATCACGCAGGCCATCGGCCCGAAATTCGTGTCGAAATGGCAGACCAGCCGCTCGTTGCGCGCGAACAATCGCGGCACGTCGCGCACCGCCGCCGTGCCCACGCTGAAAAGCCGGCCCGGCACATGCACGGTCTCGCGCAGCGTGCCGGTCCAGGGCATGTGCACGCGGTGGTAGTCGCGCGGCGACAGGTACACGGTGGCGAACAGGCCGTTCTCGAAAGGCTTCGCCGCATCCGCGTCGCCGAGCAATTCGGCGGCGGTGAACGAACGGCCCTTGGCCTGGAAGATCGTGCCGCCTTCGATCCGTCCGCACTGGCTGACATGCCCGTCGGCCGGCATCAGCAAGGCGCGCGGATCGGCATCGGCCAGGCGCACGCCGGGTTTCAGCGCGCGGGTGAAGAAGGCGTTGAAGCTCGGGTAGGCATGCGGATCGGGTTCGGCGGCCTCGTTCAGATCGACGCCGAACTTGCGCACCACCGTGTCGATCAGCCATTGCTTGATCGCCGGATTTCTCGAATACGCCAGGCGCCGCGCCAGCGACGACAGCAACCGGTGCGGCAGTACATAGGTCAGCGCGGTCAACGGACTCACGGTGCGCTGGCCCGGGTCAGCGCGATCATGTCGCTGGCAATCGTCTTCGGCTGGAACGGCGGGCGGATCATGCCCGCCATGCGCCCCTGCGGATCGATCACGGCGAGATTCGCCGAATGGTCCATGCTGTAGTCCTGCGGGTTCTCGGCGAAATGCGCGCCGGGCACCTTCATGAACACGAAACCCAGCGCGCGGGCGAACTCCTCCAGCGCGGGCACGTCGGCGGTCGCGGCCAGCGTGTCGGTGCTGAAGCCATGCGCGTATTCGCCGATGCGGGTGGGGGTATCGCGTTCCGGATCGACCGAGACGAACAGCACGCGCGGGCGGGTGCCGTCGGGCAACGCCTGCCATTGCTTTTGCGCCTGCGCCAATTCGGCCAGCGTGGTCGGGCACACATCGGGGCAGGAGGTGAAACCGAGGAACACGACGGTCCAGTGGCCGTTCAATTCGCCCGAGGTCAGCTGCGTGCCGTCGGACTGGCGCAGCGAAAACGCCGGCAGCGGACGCGGCTTGGCGAACATCGTCACCGCCTGGGTTTCCGGCCATTGCGGGCCGGGGGACTTGCCGCCGAAAAACCATTGCGCGGCCAGCAGGCCGAGGCCGGCGGCCAGCGCGACGAGCAGGATAACGCCGATCTTGCGGTTGAACATGTCGGTCCGAAGGCTTGGAACGGTTCCACATGATACCGACGCATCGCGGGCGACGCCCTATAATCCGGCCTCCATTACGCCGAACACCGCCCATGACCGCCGATCCGGCCGCCGAATTGCACACGATCATCGACCTGATCCGCTACGGCGCCAGCCGTTTCAACGCGGCCGGCCTGACCTTCGGCCACAGCCACGACAACGCGCTGGACGAGGCCACCCACATCGTCCTGCACACCCTGCACCTGCCGCCGGACATCGGCCCGGCCTACGGGCAGGCGCGGGTGACCGCGGCGGAGAAGGCGGAAGTCCTCGCCCTGTTCGCGCGCCGCATCGACGAACGCATTCCCGCCGCATACCTGACCGGCGAAGCGTGGTTCGCGGGGCTCAGCTTCAAGAGCGACAGCCGCGCGCTGGTGCCGCGTTCGCCGATCGCGGAATTGATCGAGGCCGGTTTCGAACCGTGGCTGGGCGGGCGCTCGGTGCATCGCGCGCTGGATCTGTGCACCGGCTCGGGCTGCATCGCCATCGCCATGGGCCATTACAACCCCGACTGGCACGTCTACGGCATCGACATCAGCGACGACGCGCTGGCGCTCGCCGCGGAAAACAAGCAGCGCCTGCACGCCGACAACGTGCATTTCCTCAAGTCGAACCTGTTCGATGGCCTGCTCGGCACGCACTACGACTTGATCGTGACCAACCCGCCGTACGTCACCAACGACGAAACCGACGCGCTGCCGAAGGAATATTCCTACGAGCCGGAACTGGGCCTGCGCGCCGGCGACGACGGCCTGGACCTGGTGCTGAAGATCCTGCGCGACGCGCCGCTGCACCTGAGCCAGGACGGCCTGCTGATCTGCGAGGTCGGCGAATCCGAGCGCGCGCTGGTCAAGCTGCTGCCGGACGTGGAATTCGTCTGGATCGAGTTCAAGGTCGGGCAGATGGGCATCTTCGCCGTCGAGTGCTCCGAACTGATCGTGCACCACCCGCGCATCCGCGAACTGGCGGACGCGCGCCCGTGACTTTTTGCTCGTCATTCCCGCGAAGGCGGGAATCGCTCCTGCTTTTGCTTTTGCCTTCAGGTGACTAAAACAGCAGGACGCCATGAAACAGCCTGCCGTCTACATCTTGGCCACCGGCAAACGAGGAACCTTGTACATCGGTGTCACCAGCGATCTGGTCGTCAGGATCTGGCAGCACCGCGAGCATGTCGTCGAGGGTTTCACCAAGCGTTATGGCGTGACGATGCTGGTCTGGCATGAGTTGCATGGGACGATGGATACGGCGATCTTGCGGGAAAAGCAGCTGAAGAAGTGGAATAGGGAATGGAAGTTGCGGCTGGTGCAGGAGTCCAATCCGGAGTGGCGGGATTTGTGGGGCGACATTGTAGGGTAGGGTTCATGGCCCCTTTCGCTGAAAGGCGAAGGCAAAAAAGCAAGAGCGATTCCCGCCTTCGCGGGAATGACGAGCAAAAACAGAAGCGGCAAACAAAAGTGGCAAACAAAAGCAAAGGCGGGTCGTGAATACTTTCGGTCATCTCTTTCGCGTCACCACTTTCGGCGAATCGCATGGGCCCGCGATCGGCTGCGTGATCGACGGCTGCCCGCCGGGGCTGGAAATATCGCCGGAAGAATTCCGCTACGACCTGAACCGCCGCGCGACCGGCAAGAGCCGGCATACCTCTGCGCGGCACGAGGCCGATGAGGTCGAGATCCTCAGCGGCATGTACGAAGGCCGAACCACAGGCACGCCGATCGCCCTGCTGATCCGCAACACCGACCAGCGCAGCAAGGACTACGCGAAGATCGCCAAACAGTTCCGTCCGGGCCATGCCGACTACAGCTACTGGCAGAAGTACGGCATCCGCGATCCGCGCGGCGGCGGGCGTTCGTCGGCCCGAGAAACCACGATGCGCGTGGCCGCGGCCGTCATCGCCAAGAAGTGGCTGGCGCGGAAGTTCGGCATCGTCGTGCGCGGTTACCTGGCGCAACTGGGCGATATCGCGCCGAATGCGTTCGACTGGGACGCGGTAGAGGACAACCCGTTCTTCTGGCCTTGCGCCGCGCAGGTGCCGGAACTGGAAAGCTACATGGACGCGTTGCGCAAGTCCGGCGATTCGGTCGGCGCGCGGGTCAACGTGGTCGCCGACAACGTGCCGCCGGGCTGGGGCGAACCGATCTACGGCAAGCTCGATGGCGAACTGGCTTCCGCATTGATGAGCATCAACGCGGTCAAGGGCGTGGAAATCGGCGACGGGTTCGCCAGCGTCGCGCAGAAGGGCACCCAGCACCGCGACCTGATGAGCATGCAGGGGTTCCTGTCGAACCATGCCGGCGGCATCCTCGGCGGCATTTCCATCGGGCAGGCGGTGACCGCGTCCATCGCGCTGAAGCCGACCTCCAGCCTGCGCCTGCCTGGACAAAGCATCGACGTGGACGGCAATGCCATCGAAGTGGTCACCACCGGGCGCCACGATCCCTGCGTCGGCATCCGCGCCACTCCGATCGCCGAGGCGATGGTCGCGCTGGTGCTGGTCGACCAGGCATTGCGCCATCGCGCGCAGTGCGGCGACGTGGGCGAGGTTTCTCCGAGAATCCCGGGTGCGGCAGCGACGTAAGTCGCGAGCCGGCTCCCCTCGCACGGAATGAAAAGCTTCGCGACTTACGTCATTCCCACCGGGAGGATGCTGCTTTGAATGAAGATGCCGGCAAGTCGCGTTCGCGCGTGTGGCTGCCGCGGCCGTTGTTCGAGGACATCACCGGCCGCCTCGACCAATACTTCGACGTGAAGCGCACGTCGCCGGCCGGCGACGAATACGCATCGGCGGAAATCGCCGAACACCTGGGCGACGTCGACGGCGCCCTGATCACCCTGGTCGAACGCATCGGCGCCAGCGAGATCGCCCGGGCCGCACGACTGCGCGCCGTCGCCAACGTCGCGGTCGGCTACAACAACCTCGACATCGCCGCGCTCGACGCGCGCGGCATCGTCGCGACCAATACGCCCGACGTTTTGACCGAAACCACCGCCGACCTCGGCTTCGCCCTGTTGATGGCCGCCGCCAGGCGCATCACCGAATCCGAGCGCTGGCTGCGCGAGGGGCAGTGGACCAAGTGGTCGTTCGATACCCTGCTGGGCCGCGATCTGCACGGCAGCACGCTGGGCATCCTCGGCATGGGCCGGATCGGGCAGGGCATCGCCCGCCGCGCCATCGGCTTCGGCATGCGCACGCTGTACCACAACCGCAGTCGCCTGCCGCAAGCGGTCGAGAGCGAAGTGAAGGCGGCTTACGTCGGTTTCGACGAGCTGCTCGCCCGCGCCGATCACCTGGTGCTGGTGTTGCCGTATTCGCCGCAGACCCACCACATCATCGATGCCTCCGCGCTGGCGAAGATGCAGCCGACCGCGACCCTGGTGAACATCGCGCGCGGCGGCCTGGTCGACGAACTCGCACTGGCCGACGCGCTGGCCAATGGCCGCCTCGCCGCTGCCGGCCTCGACGTGTTCGAAGGCGAACCGGCGGTGCGTTCGGAACTGCTGGCCCTGCGCAACGTGGTGCTGACCCCGCACATCGGCAGC
>DASRYD010000237.1:0-6962 GCA_035653955.1 Pseudoxanthomonas sp. | reverse complement strand
AGGCGCTCGCCGTCGACCCGGATCTGCAAGGCGACGACCGGCGCTTCCAGCGCCAACGCGACGCGCCGGCCATCCAGCGGCTTCAGCGCGGCGCGCGTGTCGGGATCCAATGCTAGCGCACGGTTCAACGCGGCTTCCAGCGCGCGGCCGGCAACCGGCTTGAGGGAATCTAAGGGGGACGGAGCCATGCCGGCATTCTAGCGGCAAAGGCCCCGTCTCTTGGCCGCCGCGGCGCTGCCTAGCGCAGCGATCGGCAGCCGCTTTCGCGTTCGTCAGGTCACGCTTCTGCCCCGCAGCAGCGCGATGATCGCCAGCACGACGAAAACCACGAACAAGATCCAGGCGATGTTGGAAGCCGCACCCGCGATTCCGCTGAAGCCCAGCACCGCGGCGATCAGGGCAATGACGAAGAAAATGACGGCGTAACGCAGCATGGGTGACTCCTTTGGCACGCAGCCGGTCGGACGGCCGGGAATCGGCCACGCACCATGCTCTGCGCCGGCAGGTTGCCAGCATGTGAGCACGAATGAATGCCAGTGCGGGTGCTTCAGCCTTGTGAGCAGGCAATCAAATGCGTTTACAAGGGATGGCCGCGCAACCAGGCGCGCAGGCGCTCGAAACCCTGGTCCATGCCGATCCGCGGCACGTAGCCGAAGTCGCGGCGCGCCGGTTCCATGCTGTACCAGTGCGCGGTGCTCAACTGTTCGGCGAGGAAGCGCGTCATCGGCGGCTCGCCCTTCAGCGGCAGCGTCTTCCACAGCGCTTCGCACACCGCGCCGATGCGGTATGCCGCCTTGAACGACAGGGTCTTGTCCACGCTCGGCGCGCCGGCGGCAGCGAGCAACGCGTTCAGCAATTCGCGCATCGGCCACGGCTCGCCGTTGGAGATGAAATAGGCCTTGCCGGCGCAGGCCGAGCCCGGCGCAAGGTGGTCGAACGCATCGAAATGCGCCTGCGCGGCGTTGTCGATGTAGGTGGTGTCGACCTTGTTGTCGCCGTCGCCGACGATGCGCAGGCGCCCGGCCTTCGCGCGTTCGACCAGCCGCGGCAGGATCTGCTGGTCGCCCGGACCCCAGATCAGCCGCGGGCGCAGCGCGACGGCGGCGAGGTTCGCGTCGTTGGCGGCGAGCACGGCTTTCTCGGCGATGGCCTTGGTCGTTGCGTAAGGCGCCTGGAAATTCTCGCCATACGGCACTTCGTCGGCGCCGAGGCCCTCGACCGGATGGGTCGCGCGATGGGTCACGCTCGGCGTCGAGGTGTATACGAGCTTGCCGATGCCGTGCGCACGGCAGGCATCGAGCACGTTCTGCGTGCCCACGACGTTGGCCTGGTGGTAGCTGTCGTAACTGCCCCACGCGCCGGCCTTGGCCGCGTTGTGGAAGATCGCGTCGGCGCCCTGCGCCGCGCCGATCATCGCATGGCGATCGGCGAGGTCGCCGCGGATCTGGCGCACGCCGAGCGCTTCGAGCGCCGGATAGTGCCCGCGGTTGAAGCTGGCGACTTCATGGCCGCGTTCGACCAGGCCGCGGCACAAGGCCTGGCCGAGAAAACCGCCGCCGCCGGTGACCAGAATCTTCATGTCGGACCTTCGCTTTCAGCCCCCTCCCCTGCGAAGGCAGGGGAGGGTCGTGGAGGGGTTACGTCGATCATGCGCATGATTTCCGCCAGCACGTCCTCGGTCCGCAACAATACGTCATCGTTCCAGAAACGCAGCACGCAGTAGCCATTGCACATGATTCGACGCGAACGTCGTGCGTCGTATTCTCCCCGCTCCAGATGCTGGCCGCCATCCAGTTCCACGATCAGGCGTATCTCGGGTGCAGCGAAGTCGGCGATGTAGCCGGCTATCGGATACTGCCTGCGGAACTTGATACCAGCCAACTGGCGGCCTTTTAGGTAAGTCCAGAGTTTGCGTTCGGCTTCCGTGGTTTGATGACGAAGCACGCGAGCTTTCTGCCAGATTGGTCGCATGACTATTCCTTGTCGACTGCGTCGGCCACGATCCTGCCGGCAGGAATCCATCCTGTCTGTAGGGGAACTCCGAATTGGTCGCCGACCGCGCAACCCCCTCCCAACCTCCCCCTGCCTTCGCAGGGGGAGGGGCTATCCAGCGCGCTTCTGAATCTGCTGCGTCGCCCACGCGGCCAATTTTTCGCGGCCGATCTTGGCGTTGTGGCGGATGTCGACGGGGAAGCCGGGATGGCAAAGGAAGTTTTCAATGCGTGCGGTGTGCGCGAATTGCGCGGCGCGTTCGCGCAACGCGGCCACGATGCCCGCGCGTTGCGCCTCCGTCGCGTCGGCGCGCATTTCGTAGCACAGCACCGATTGCTCCCGGCCGGATTCGCCGATACCGACCAGCGCGGTGCGGCGGATGCCGGGCACGACGTTGAACACGGGCTCGACCTGTTCGGTATACAGCGGGCCTTCGACGGTCTCGACGCGCTGGGTCTTGCGCCCGCAAAACCACAGTCTTCCTTCACCGTCGAAATAACCGACGTCGCCCATGCGGTGGACGATGCGCTCGCTGCCGTCGGCCAGGCGCTCCCTGATCTTCGCCGCGCGCGTCGCAGCTTCGCGGTTGAAATAGGCATCGGTCGCAGTCGGGCCGGCGACGGTGATCTCGCCGACGATGCCATTCGCGACGACCAGATCGTCCGACCATTCGGCAATCGGCGCATCGACGATGCGGATGATGCGCACCTCGTTCGGCGGCACCGCGCGACCGACGCAGGTACCGGCACCGGCTTCCGTGGCGGCGCGCGTTTCCTGCAACTCGCGGCCTTCGATCACCGCGACCGGCAAGCATTCGGTGGCGCCGTACGGCGTCCAGAACTGCGCGTCGGACGGCAGCAGCGTGCGCATCTTCGCCACCACCTCCGGCGGCACCGGCGCGCCGGCGGAGGTGACCCGCTGCACGCCCGGCAAGGCTTCGCCATGGTCGGCCAGCACCTTCATCAACGCCGGCGAACCGAACAACTGGGTCACGCCGAACCCGTGGATCGCCGCATGCAGCTTGCGCGGATCGGCTTGCGCCGGGCGGGTCGGATCCATGTCGGGGATCACCGAAGTCATGCCCAGCGCCGGATCGAACAAGGCGAACGGCGGGAAGGTCGGCAAGTCGACGCCGCCGGCCTGCATGCCGAACGCGCTGCGCAGCAGTTCGATCTGGGCGACGAAATGGCGGTGGCGATAGACCACGCCCTTGGGCACGCCGGTCGAGCCGCTGGTGAACAGGATGCCGGCGACTTCGTCCGGCTGCGTGTCGGCCAGTTGCGGGCCGGCGCCGGCGCCTTGCGCTTCGATCTTCGCCAGCGTCGTACCGCCCCAGCCCCAGCGGGTGCCGACGGTGACGACGCGCTTCGCCGATTTCGCCCAACCCAGCAGGATGCGCGCGAACTGCGCCAGCGGGATGCCGATGAAGGCTTCGGGCCGCGCCTCGTCCAGGCACTGTTTCAGCGCGCGCCTGTCGATGCCCGGATCGACCAGCACCGGCAC
The DNA here is from genome assembly GCA_035653955.1 of Pseudoxanthomonas sp. Lineage (GTDB taxonomy): Bacteria > Pseudomonadota > Gammaproteobacteria > Xanthomonadales > Xanthomonadaceae > Pseudoxanthomonas_A. The sequence continues at coordinate 3,467 of DASRYD010000237.1, read as the reverse complement.
CGCGCCGGCCTTGAACAACGCGAACATCAGCAGGAAGAACTCCGGCGACGGCCGCACCATTACCACCGTGCGCACTCCACGGCCGATCCCATAGCCGGCCAGGCCGGCGGCCATGGCATCACTGCGGGCGTCCAACTGGCGGTAATCCAGGGTGACATCGTAGGCGGCCATGCCGTTGCCGGCGCCCCGGCGGCCCGGGCAGCGGATGGCGATCTGGTCAGGGCGTTCACGCGCCAGTTCAGGCAGGCGCGCGGCAATGTTGCAGGGTCGGTTCATCCGTTCATTGTCGCCGCTTACGGAATTTCTTGCGCGGCGGCCCACTTCGTGGAAAATCCGCACCCTCGTTCCTGATTCCGACTGCCGCCCGAGGCGGCTTGCCCATGCAACATCCCTGCATGACCTGCGGCGCCTGCTGCACCCAATACCGCGTGGCCTTCCACTGGATGGAATCGGACGAGGTCACCCCCGGCGGCGTGCCGCACCAGCTGACCGAGGTGCTGGACCCGCACCGCCTGTGCATGCGCGGCACCCACTCCAAGCCGGTGCGCTGCGTGGCGCTGGACGCGCAGATCGGCGTGTACTCACGCTGCACCATCCACCCCAACCGGCCCAGCGTGTGCCGTGAGGTGGATGCATCGTGGGAGTACGGCAAGGCCAGCCCGCAGTGCGACAAGGCACGCATCGCCTATGGCCTGGACCCGCTGACGCTGGCCGACTGGCGCTGGCGCGATGATGCCGATAATGACGACGATCACCCGGACGACAACGGCAACAGCCCGTCCTCACCGCCGCAGGCACCGGTCGCGGCGTAGTAGTGCCGGCCGCTGGCCGGCAACCTCATGAACCCTTCGGGTGTGCCGACCAACGGTCGGCACCCACCGGAAGAGGAAGGGGTGGGTGCCGACCGTTGGTCGGCACACCGATCAGATCGGGTTGGCGTCCAGGAACGCGCGGATCTCCGGCACCAGCACTTCGTGCTTGTCTTCCAGCACGTAGTGCCCGGCGTCCTCGAAGGCATGCACCTGGGCCTGCGGCAACGCGGCCTGGAAGCCCTTCAGGAAGTGGTGGTCGAACACGAAGTCGCGCAGGCCCCAGCCGAGGAAGGCCGGTCGGTCGGCGAACGACGGCAGCGCCTTGCCGGCCCGCTCCAGCAGCGACCAGGCCTTGTCGGCCGGCGACAGCGGGATGTCCTGCATGAAACGGATGGTGCTGATGCGGTTGGCCCAGCTGTTGTACGGCGACACGTAGGCGCGGCGCACGTCGGCCGGCATCTTCCGCTCCACGCCCAGCCACGAGGCACCGGACGAGAACGCGTTGAAGCTGCGGATGATCCACTCGCCGATCTTCCAGTGGCGGCCCAGCGCGATCTGCCACGGCATCTTCTTCGCCGCCGGCATCGGGAACGCGGCGGTGTTGAGCACCACCAGGCGCTTGACCTGGTCGTGGTGCGACAGCGCCCAGCCGAAACCGATCATGCCGCCCCAGTCGTGCACCGCCAGGGTCACCGGGCCGGTGATGCCCAGGTGCTTCAGCAGCGCATCGAGGTCGTCAACGCGCGACTGCAGCGTGTACTCGTAGCGGCTGTCATCGGGCTTGTCCGACAGGCCCATGCCGATGTGGTCCGGCACGATGCAGCGGTATGTGTCCGACAGGCCGGCCACCAGCGTGCGCCAGTAATAGCTCCACGACGGGTTGCCATGCACCATCACCACCACTTCGCCATCGCGCGGGCCTTCGTCGAGATAGTTCATCGACAGGCCGGGGCGAACCTCGAAGCGCTGCGGGTGGGCGGGGTAACCGGGAAGATCGCGCATGCGGAGCACCTAGGGAGAGTCGCGGCGCAATGTGGAGCCGAGCCGATGCTCGGCTGCTCTCCGGTCCGCTGCGGAAGAGCCGCGCTGCGCGCGTGAGCCGAGCAAGGCTCGGCTCTACAGGAGGTCGGGCAGCAGGCTGCTTACCAGACCACTTCAGCCATCGAGCAGTTCAGGCCGGAACCAATGCCCAGAAGTGCGATGCGATCGCCCTTCTTCAGCTTGCCCAGCTGCTTGAGCTTGCTCAGCACGATCGGCACCGAGGCCGGGCCGATGTTGCCGTGCTCGCCGAAGATGGTCATGACCTTCTTCGGGTCGATGCCGAAGTTCTTGATGAACGCAGCGGTGTGCGGCTGGCTGACCTGGTGGATCACGAACTGGTCCAGCTCTTCCACGGCCCAGCCCAAGGCGATCTTCGCGGCGGTGAAGGTCTTCTGGGCCAGCTTGATGCCTTCGATCAGCAGCAGGCGGGTATCGGTGACCATGCGGTCCAGATTGCCCAGGCACAGCTGGTTCCACTCGGTGGCCGAACGGGTCACGCCACCCTTGTAGCGGGGTGCATCCGGCACCAGTTCCGAGCGCGCCATCACCATCGCGGCGGCGCCCGAACCGGTGGTCAGGGCGGCCAGCTCGTTGCGGAAGTCGTCGGCGGTGACGTCCGGGGCGGTCATGCGCTCCAGGGTCTTCTCGTACACCAGGTTGGCGGTCTCGCCATCCACCACCAGCGCGTAGTCGATGTCGCCACGCTCGATCATGCGCGCCGCGATATCCATGCCGTTGATGAAGGCCAGGCAGGCATTGGCGACGTCGAAGGTCATGCACTCGTCGCTGACGCCGAGGTTGCCCGACACGATCGAGGCGGTGGACGGCTCCAGGTAGTCGCGGCTGACCGAGGTGTTGACCAGCAGGCCGACCTGCGTCGCATCGATGCCTGCGTCTTCCAGCGCCTTGCGGCCGGCCATGGTGGCGGCATCGGACGCAAGCACGCCGTTGTCCCACAGGCGGCGGGCATGGATGCCGGCGATATCGCCGAGCACGTCGGTGCGGATACCGAGGCGATCCAACGTCGGCTGCAGCCGCTCGTTGATTTCCTTGGTCGTCAGCGTATGCGGCGCATCAACGTGTGCCAGGCCGGCGATCGAGACATTCTTGAAGAGCATCGAGGTTAGCGCCAAGGCTCAGGCAAAAGGGGGCGCTATTCTATAACCCCCTGGGCCTTCACCGCATCTTTACGAATTCAGGCTTGGCCGTATGGTGAAGCGTTCAGCGCGGCGGGCACTGGAACGCGGCGAACCGCTGGCTGCCATCGGCGGGCGCGGCGGCAGCCTGTACGGCGTTGGCGCCGGCACTCGGGGCCTCGTTGCGGGCCAGGGTTTCCAGCTCTTCCTGCACGCGCAGCGGGTTGCGGTTGTAGAAGCCGACCTTGCTCTTCACGGTCACCACCACTTCGCCCTTGGAGATGCAGCCGGCCGGTACCGGGCCTGCCGGCAGCACGCGGGTCGCCTTGCCGGCCGGTTCGATCGGCACCCAGGTACAGGCGGTGACGGTGAGCAGCAGGGAGGAAAGCAGCAGAACGCGCATGGGCAGATCCTGGAAGGGTATGGGGGGATTCTGCCTGAACAGCCTGAATCGGGGGTAGCCGGGGCCGGGGTCAGA
>DASRYD010000236.1:0-1901 GCA_035653955.1 Pseudoxanthomonas sp. | reverse complement strand
AGGGGATAGCAGGGCAGGCGGCGGGCGCGGCGTTCGCCGTTTCCGCATGCAGCGGCGCCGCGGCCAGCAACACAAGGGACAACAACGCGTATCGCAGCATCGCAGGCACTCCCATGGGCATCCGCGGGAGGATACGCGAAGTATCTCCCGCGCGTTGGAAAGGGGTCCGTTGGAAAGGGGTCGGAGTCAGTCGATCGGTTCGTCCAGCATCAGTTCGCGCACGTAGCGCACCGGCGGCGCGCCGTAGGACAGCACCCGGTCGTGGTAGGCCTTCAGGTCGAACTTGGCGCCCAGCTTCGCTTCCATCGCCTTGCGCAGGTCGAAGTGCTCCTGCGCGCCGACGAAGTAGGTCGGCAACTGCGCCGAGGTCAGCTGCGCTCGCGTCCACTTGCCGGCGGCTTCGCGCTCCTGCTGGAAGGTCTGCCGCACCATCAGGTCCATCGCCTGTTCGCGGCTCCAGCCGTCGACATGCACGCCCTGGTCGAGGATCGCATTGCCGATGGTGCGCAGGTAGAACTTCAACTGCACCAGATGGAACAGCGGATCGCCATTGAGATAACCCTGCTGCTGCATCATCCGCTCGGTGTAGACCGCCCAGCCTTCGGCGAACAGGCCGGAGCGCAATACGCCGCGCAGCGTCGAGGGGAACTTGGCCGAATGCCAGCCTTCCAGGTAGTGGCCCGGCGTGCCTTCGTGGATGCTCAGCAGATGGATCATCCGGCTGTTGTATTCGCGCAGGAACGAATCGACCTGTTCCTTGCTCCAGTCGTCGGGGATCGGCGAGACCGCGTAGAAGGTCGCCAGGTTCTTGTCCAGCGGGCCGGGGGAATCGCAATACGCGACCGACACGCCGCGCTGGAATTCCGGCATCAGGATGATCTTCACCGGCGAATCGGGCAGGGTCACCAGGTCCTTGGCGCGAACGAAGTCGGTGGCCGATTTCAGCGCCGCTTCCGCGTCGGCCACCACCTTGTCGCGCGCCGGGCGTTCGGCGTAGGCCAGCTCCAGCGCGGCTTCGATGGCCTTCTGCTGTTCGTCGGCGCCCGGCGTTTCCGGCAACGCCGGCGCGCCCGGCCTGTCCTTCAGCACGGTGCGGGCGATGCCGTACATCTCCTCGCGCACGCGCTTGAGTTCGGCCTCGGCGCGCTGCTTGATCTCGGCGCGCGAGAGCGACGAGGACAGGGCGAACTTCAGCTTCTGGTCGTAGAGCTTCTCGCCGATGCGGAAGTCGCCCTTCGCCTGCGGCACCAGGGTCTGGTCCAGCCAGGCCTGCTGTTCGGCCACCGCCTTCCTCAGTCCGTCGATGGCGGCTTCGGTGCGCTTGCGGTCGGCTTCGGGCAGTTCCTTGAGGTGCGGCGCGATGAAGGCGTCGACGATGCTCAGGATGCCGGCGTTCTGCTTCGCCACCGTTTCCGCGTGGACCTTCGGCACGCGAGCCGGGTCGAGGTTGGCGCGGGCCTGGGCGAGCAGGGCGGGGATCTTCTCCATGCGCTCGGTGGCGGAACGGATCCGCTGCGGCAGCGGCGCGAACTCGCGCGCCATCAGGTTGTAGATCGCGCCGCCGGCCAGGCCGCTGTAGACCTGCGGGTCCCAGGCCCAGCTCTGCAGCGTTTCGCTGCTCCAGATGTCGGACTGCAGCTGGTTGCGCAGGATCGCCGCGTCGACCTGGTTCTCGCGCGAGAGCTTCGCCGCATCCATCGCGTCGAGTTCCGCCAGCGTCCGCTTGGCGAAATCGAGGAACTTCGCGCGGCCCTCGGCGCTGAGGTCGTCGATCTGGCCGTCGTACTTGTGCTCGCCGATCTGGGTCGCGCTGACCGGAGACAGTTGCAGCCAGCCGTCCAGCGCGCGCTTCGACAGGTCGGCGAAGGCCGCGTCGGCCTGCGCGGTGTCCGCGGCGGCGG
>DASRYD010000235.1:0-3406 GCA_035653955.1 Pseudoxanthomonas sp. | reverse complement strand
TGGGCGCGGGCCAATTCCGCGGCCTGGGCGAAGGCGGCGCGGTCCTGCTGAGTCGACGCGGGGCCGCTGACCTGGGTCGTCGCGCAGCCGGTGAACAACAAGACCAGCAGGGCCGGGGCCAGCAGGCGCAGGTGCTTCCTTCCGAATCTCATGTCCATTGCTACTCAGCAGGCGGGGCGGGCTACGATTCTACCCTTGCCGAAGGATGCTCACTGAATGACCGCGGACGGTTCCGGAACCCTGTTCATCGTCGCCACGCCGATCGGCAACCTGGCGGACCTGTCGCCGCGCGCGCTGGAAACCCTGCGCACGGCCGATGCCATCTGCGCCGAAGACACCCGCCACACCCGGCAATTGCTCGCGCATTTCGGCTTCGAGCGACCCTTGCTGGCGCTGCACGAGCACAACGAAGGCGAGATCGCCGAGCGCATCGTCGCGCGTTTGCTGAGCGGTGAAAGCCTCGCACTGGTTTCCGATGCCGGCACGCCGCTGGTCAGCGATCCCGGGTTTCGCCTGGTCCGTGCGGCCCGTGCCGCCGGGATCAAGGTATCCCCGGTGCCGGGCCCGAGCGCGGTGATCGCAGCGTTGAGCGCGGTGGGCCTGCCGAGCGACCGTTTCGCCTTCGAAGGGTTCCTGCCGGCGAAGGCCTCGGCGCGGCGCGAACAACTGCAGCGATTGTCCGGCGAACCGCGCACGCTGGTGTTCTACGAATCCTCGCACCGCATCGCCCAGGCGCTCGCCGACCTGCGCGCGGCCTTCGGCGACGAGCGTCCGGCAGCGATCGCGCGCGAGTTGACCAAGCTGTTCGAAACCGTGCTCGACGGCACGCTGGCGCAATTGCAGGCGAGGGTCGAAGCCGACGAGAACCAGCGCAAGGGCGAATTCGTCGTCGTCGTGCAGGGCGCGGCCGAAGACGAAGGCGCGAAGATCGCCGAAGGCCGGCGCGTGTATGTGTTGCTCAACGAACACCTGCCGCCGTCCACCGCGGCGAAACTGGCGGCGGAGATTTCCGGCGCGCCGCGCAAGGCCTTGTACGGGCAGGGCGGATGACTTCGCCGTCGTCGAACGGCGACGCGGACGAGAGCCGCGTTGACGCATGGCAGGTGTTCCTCGTGTTCCTCCGCCTGGGCTTGACCTCGTTCGGCGGCCCGATCGCGCACCTCGGCTATTTCCGCGACGAATTCGTCGCGCGCCGGCGCTGGCTGTCCGAAAGCGAATATGCCGGCCTGGTCGCGTTGTGCCAGTTCCTGCCGGGGCCGGCGAGCAGCCAGGTCGGCATGGCCATCGGCCTGTCGCGTGCGGGACTGCGCGGTGCGCTGGCGGCGTGGTGCGGATTCACCGTGCCGTCGGCGGCGGCGATGATCGCGTTCGCGTACGTCCTGTCGCAGTGGGGCGCGCGCTTGCCGCCGGATGCATTGCACGGCATGAAGCTGGTCGCGGTGACCGTGGTCGCACAGGCGGTGTGGGGCATGGCGCGGACATTCTGCCGCGATGCCGGACATGCCCTGATCGCGGTCGTCGCGGCCATTTGCGTGTTGTCGTGGCCATCGGCGTGGATGCAGGTCGGCATCATCGCGCTTGCCGGCGTGGCCGCCGGATCGGCATGGCGGCATGATGCCGGTGCCCACGCGTCGTCCGGATTGAATGTGCCGGTGTCGCGTCGCTTTGCGATCGCGTCGCTGGTTTGCTTCTTCGTGTTGCTGATCGGCTTGCCATTGCTGGCGGCCACGACGGGATCGATGGGCCTGCGCATCGCCGATGCGTTCTATCGCACCGGCTCGCTGGTGTTCGGCGGCGGCCATGTCGTGTTGCCCTTGCTGCGCGCGGAAACCGTCGTGCGGGGATGGATCGGCGCGGGCGATTTCCTCGCGGGATACGGCGTGGCGCAGGCCTTGCCGGGGCCGTTGTTCACCTTCGCGGCTTTCCTCGGCGCGACGATGACGGTGGGGCCCGGTGGCTGGCTCGGCGGCGTGTTGTGCCTGCTCGCGATCTTCCTCCCGTCGCTGTTGCTGGTGTTGGGCGTGCTGCCGTTCTGGGAGGATTTGCGCCAGTGGCCGAAGATGCGCGCGGCGCTCGCCGGCGTGAACGCGGCGGTCGTCGGCCTGTTGCTGGCCGCGCTGTACGATCCGCTGTGGACCGGTGCCGTGCGCGATTGGCGCGACGTATCGCTCGTCGTCGCCGGCATCGCTGCGTTGATGTGGGCGAAGTGGCCGCCGTGGGTGGTGGTCCTGGTACTGGCAGCGGCAGGATTCCTAGTCGTGGCGTGAACAGGCGGTAGCGAGGCATTCGTGCGAAAATGCGCGTGGCGGAGCCGGCCAGACAGTCGCGTCATCCTTCGGGATGCCGAGGAAAGTCCGGGCTCCACAGGGCACGGTGCCAGGTAACGCCTGGGCGGCGCGAGCCGACGGAAAGTGCAACAGAAAGATACCGCCGATGGCTCCTCGGAGATCAGGCAAGGGTGAAATGGTGCGGTAAGAGCGCACCGCGAGCCTGGCAACAGGCCGGCACGGCAAACCCCACCGGGAGCAAGACCAAATAGGGAGGCAATGCCGCGGCCCGCGGTGCCTCCGGGTAGGTTGCTCGAGCGTATCGGCGACGATGCGCCTAGAGGAATGACTGTCCACGACAGAACCCGGCTTATCGGCCGGCTCCGCCTCTTTCTGCTGTTTTAGCAACGAATCCCAATCGCCTCCTATGTGGGAGCAACGTAAGTCGCGAACGTCGAAGCGATGGATTCGATCGCGCCTTTGTTGCCACCGGGAAGAAAGCCCTTCTTGCACTTGTCGGACTGCTTGGCTCGATCGCTTCTTGAGTCGTCCCGTAACCGCAGGGAGATGCCGCTTCGCTGTTCGCGACTTACGTCGCTCCTACGTCGGGCATCGGCGCATCATCATTGCGCAGCAGGGCCTCTCCCAGGAAAACGCCATCCGGGCCGAAGCGGCGTTCGTGGATCCAGCCTTCTCCTTCATGGTCGATCGCAATGATCGTGCTTGCCCGTGTTCCGTATGCCGGGCCGCGGATGAAGGCGGCGGAAAGCATGCGTTCCATCTCCAGGCCGATGCCGGTGTCGGGCAGTTCCGCATCGGGCGCGATGCGCTCATCGGCCAGTGCGCGCCATAACGGATCGAAGCCGTCGTGTCCGCTTTCTATCCATGTCTCCATGACCGTGCACAGCATCCGCGTCTTCGGCCAGGGCACGTCGAAGCCGCCATTGGACATGCCGTGCACGCCGGGCGCGACCGCGCGCCATTCCACGCGCGGATGGTTGCCCAGGTAGACGCAGGCATCGGCATCGGCGACCAGCAGGTTGAACGGGGCGAACGCATTCGCTTCGGCGGCCAGCGCTTCGGCATGGACCGAAGCCTCGGCCGCGGTTTCGAGGAAACCGGCCGGCAAGCCGCCGCGC
>DASRYD010000234.1:0-4046 GCA_035653955.1 Pseudoxanthomonas sp. | reverse complement strand
GGCGGAGGCGGGGCGAAATCCTCGCCGGCGCGCTGCCACTCGTCGGAGTCCTCGGTCGACTCCATGACCTGCTGGCGGCCACGGCGCAGGCGCATCAGCGCCTCGTTGACCGCGATCTGCCGCAGCCAGCCCCAGAACGGGCTGCCGCCATCGCCCCTATAGGTATGTATCTGGCGAAACAGCTTGAGCATGGTGTCCTGCAGCACTTCCTGCGCTTCGTCGCGGTCGCCGCACAGGCGCAGCGCCAGGGTGAACACCGGCCGTTCGAACCAGCGGTACAGCTGCTCGAACGCCTGTGCCTGCCCCGCGCACGCATGGGCGAGCAGGCTGGCGGGCACGTCGATGGCGAAGCTGGAGCGCATTCGGGCCGGGGTCATATGTACGGTTGGATGCGGCGGGCGGGAAAACCGTCGCAGCCGGGTCGGCGGAGGGTCCTATAATCGGATTTACACCATTGCCAAGGGAAAGGGGAAAGTCATGGGCCTGGGACTGACCGGAATCGTCGTCGTCGCGCTGTTGCTGTTCATCGTGGTGACCTTCTTCAAGGGCGTGCGGGTGGTGCCGCAGGGGTTCGAATACACGGTCGAGCACTTCGGCAAGTACACCCACACCATGTCGCCGGGCCTGCACTTCCTGATCCCGTACATGCAGGGCGTCGGCCGCAAGGTCAACATGATGGAGCAGGTGTTCGAGGTGCCGTCGCAGGACGTCATCACCAAGGACAATGCGGTGGTCAAGGTCGACGGAGTGGTGTTCTTCCAGGTGCTGGACGCGGCCAAGGCGGCGTACGAGGTCTCCAGCCTCGATCAGGCGATGGTCGCCCTGGTGCAGACCAACATCCGCACCGTGATCGGCTCGATGGACCTGGACGAGTCGCTGAGCCAGCGCGAGACCATCAACGCCAAGCTGCTGGGCGTGGTCGACCACGCCACCAGCCCGTGGGGCGTCAAGGTCAACCGCATCGAGATCAAGGACATCCAGCCGCCGCGCGACCTGGTCGATTCGATGGCCAGGCAGATGAAGGCCGAACGCGACAAGCGCGCGTCGATCCTGGAAGCAGAGGGCTCGCGCCAGTCGGAAATCCTGCGTGCCGAAGGCGAGAAGCAGGGCGCGATCCTGGAAGCCGAAGGCAAGCGCGAAGCCGCCTATCGCGAAGCCGAGGCGCGCGAGCGCCTGGCCGAGGCCGAGGCCAAGGCGACCACGCTGGTGTCCGAGGCCATCGCCAAGGGCGACGTGCAGGCGATCAACTACTTCATCGCGCAGAAGTACGTCGAAGCGTTCAAGGAACTGGCCACCGCGCCGAACCAGAAGTTCGTGCTGATGCCGATGGAAGCCAGCGGCATCATCGGTTCCATCGCAGGTATCGCCGAGCTGGCCAAGGAATCGCTGGGCAAACAGCAGGCGGCCATCGCCGCCAAACCGCCGCGCGTGCCGGGAGCCTGACATGAGCCTGAAGTTCGCCTTGTGGGGCGCACTGGCCCTGCTGCTGTTCGCCGCCGAAGCGATGGCGCCGGGCGCCTTCATGCTGTGGTTCGGCTTCGCCGCCGCGGCGATGGCGCTGGTGGTGCTGGCCTTGCCGGGAGTGGGTTGGCTGGCGCAGGCGGTGCTGTTCTCGCTGTTCTCGCTCGTATCGGTCGGCGTGTACCTGAAGTGGTTCCGCGGCAAGGGCCGCGGCAGCGACCGGCCATTGTTGAATCAACGCGCAAACACCCTGGTCGGGCAAGTGGCGAAGCTGGACCAGGCCATCGTCGGCGGCGCGGGCGGGCGGGTGCAGATCGCCGATGCGTTCTGGACGGTCGAAGGTCCGGACCTGCCGGCGGGCACGCTGGTGCGCATCGTGGCGACGGACGGGATGACGTTGAAGGTGCAGGAAGCCTGAGCGCGCAGCGCGGGCGGCCATCCGCAAGGAAGCCGCCCGCGGTCGATCAACCGATGGCCCGGGCCGTTTTCGCGATGGCGGAATCGAGCGTGGACTCGATGCCGGTGCGGACCTTGTCGTCGGCGATCAGTCCGGCAAGGTCGCGCAGGGCGAGCTGGATGCCGATCTGGTCGACCGGACGGCGGCCCCACTCCGGGTCTTCCCAGCCGTGCTTGAACAGCCACAGCCAGATCGGGTTGGTGACGACCGACATCGGCAGTCTCTTCTTGGTTGCCATTGGAGTTACTCCTTCCTTGTGAGCGAATCGTGATGATGGGTGCGGAGCCGCGGCATTCGCTTGCCGTGGTTCAACTCCGAAAACGCGACTGTGGGCACGAGGCGGACAGCGAGGCGGGCGGGCGGTCTGCGATAATCGCGTTTTCCCCAGGCGACCCGTTCATGACCCAGAAGACCATCCTCAACGACACCCACCGCGCCCTCGGCGCCAAGATGGTCGACTTCGGCGGCTGGGACATGCCGATCCATTACGGCTCGCAGATCGACGAACACCATCAAGTGCGACGCGACGCGGGCATGTTCGACGTCAGCCACATGACCGTGGTCGACCTGCATGGCGCCAATGCGCGCGACTTCCTGCGCAAGCTGGTCGCCAATTCGGTGGACAAGCTGCAGAAGCCGGGCAAGGCGCTGTACACCGCGATGCTGAACCCGCAGGGTGGGGTGATCGACGACCTGATCGTCTACTTCATGTCCGAGGACTGGTTCCGCCTGGTGGTCAACGCGGCCACCCGCGACAAGGACCTGGCGTGGATCGCGGAGCAGGCCGGGCCGTTCGCCGTCGAAGTGAGCGAGCGTCCCGAATTCGGCATGGTCGCGGTGCAGGGGCCGAATGCGCGCGACAAGGTGATCGGCCTGCTGCGCGAGGAAGACCGCGCGCCGGTCTCCAAGCTGGTCCGCTTCAGCGCCCGCGAAGCGCAGACCACCGATGGCATCGCCGTGTTCGTCGCCCGCACCGGCTACACCGGCGAGGACGGTTTCGAAGTGATCGTGCCCGAGGCGCAGACGGTGGCGTTCTGGAATGCGTTGCTGGCCGCGGGCGTGAAGCCGGCTGGCCTCGGCGCGCGCGACACGCTGCGACTGGAAGCCGGCATGAACCTGTATGGCCAGGACATGGACGACACCGTTTCCCCGTTCGAGGCGGCGCTGGCATGGACCGTCGCGCTGGACGAAGGGCGCGACTTCACCGGCCGCGCGGCGCTGGAACAGCAGAAGGCCGCCGGCACGGCGCGGCAGATGATCGGCCTGGTGATGGACGAGAAGGGCGTGTTGCGCCACGGCCAGAAGGTGCTGACCGCGAACGGCGAAGGCGAGATCCTCAGCGGCACGTTTTCGCCGACGCTGGGCAAGGCCATCGCCTTCGCCCGCGTGCCCGCGGGCGACCCCGGCGACGTCCGCGTCGACATCCGCGGCAAGGAGATCCCGGTGCGCGTGGTCAAGTTCCCGTTCGTCCGCGACGGCCAGCCGCAGCCCGGCGTGATCGGCTGACTTTGCCGATGCATCCGCTCTAAACTATCGCCCACTCACCCCCCAACAAACCGATATCCGGAGCAGCCCCATGAGCGAGATTCCTGGCGACCTCAAGTTCCTCAAGTCCCACGAATGGGCCCGCGTCGAAGGCAATGGCCGCGTCACCGTCGGCATCTCCGACCATGCGCAAGGCCTGCTGGGCGACCTGGTCTACGTCGAATTGCCGAACGTCGGCGACAAGGTCGAAGCCGGCGCCGCCAGCGCGGTGGTCGAATCGGTGAAGGCCGCTTCCGACGTATACGCGCCGGTCGGCGGCACCGTGGTCGAAGTCAATTCGGCCTTGTCCGACAAGCCGGAAACGATCAACGAGGACGCTTACGGCGAAGGCTGGCTGTACGTGATCGAGGCCAGCGAGCCGGACCAGCTCAACGATCTGCTGTCGCCGGACGACTACGCCGAGCTGCTGGAAGAAGAGGAGCACTGATCTCTTCCGGCGCATCGGCCGATCGGAACCCGCGTCGTCGCCGGCGCGGGTTTTTTTGTGCCCGCCATCCGTCGGGATCGTCGCCTTCGAGGCGACGTCGGCAGCTTCGTCCGGAAGCGCTCGCAGCCATCGTCGAGGGAACGAAGCGGCATCGAT
>DASRYD010000233.1:0-3479 GCA_035653955.1 Pseudoxanthomonas sp. | reverse complement strand
GATTGGTCTGCTTCGCCGTCCCTCTTGGCCCGCCCGGGAGGCTGACCTCGGCGGCGCGGCCTGCTAGGATGCGGACCTGCTTTGTCACGTCCCGGCCGGCGCCGGCCCCTGGAGATTCCTGAATGACCCGTTTGCTTGAGTTCCTGATCGCGTTGGGACTGGTTCTGGCGCTGTTCTTGATTGTCGGCTTCGTGCTTCCGTCCGAGCGTCGCCTGTCGGAGAGCGTCGAAACCAACCGCAAGATGACCATCGTCTACGACACGCTCAACAACGTGCGCCGGATGAAGGACTGGAACCAGCTGCTGCCGGCGAAGTCGCCGAGCGCGAAGTACTCGGGCGGCGGCGAGAACCACGAAGGCGTCGGCGCGCGCGTCGATTTCGACGCCCCCGAATTCGGCAAGGGCCATTGGGAAATCATCGGCAGCGAGCGCCCCGCCCAGGGCGCTGGCGGCCAGGTCGTCTTTTCGATCGTCGACAAGAAGCTCGGCAGCGAAAAGACCACGACCTTCAAGCTGGAACCGTCCGGCAAGAACAACCGCAACGTCAAGATCACCCAGATCTACGACGTGAAGTACCAGTGGTGGAACCTGATCGGCCGCTATGCCGGCATGTACGTCAGCCGCCAGGTCGGCGACGCGATGAAGACCAGCCTGGGCAAGCTGACCAACCTGCTGGCGACCGTGCCGAACTCCGATTACCGCGAGGAAGGCAGCAAGCTGGTCGGCCTGAAGACCGTCGACGTGCCTGCCGAAGACCTGCTGGTGGTCAACGCCGGCAACATCGACCTGAACAACGACGCGATCAAGGCTTCGATCAAGTCGAACCAGGAATGGATCAAGCGCGTGATGGAAGCCAACGGCCTCACCGCCGCCGGTCCGGTGCGCATCATCACCACCGACATGGGTGCCGACAAGTACGCCTTCGACGTGGCCCAGCCGGTCAGCAAGGCCGGCGTGGAACCGGGCACGCTGACCGCCACGATCAGCGGCGGCGCCCCGGTCAAGGTGGTCAACACCAAGCCGCACCGCGCTGCGACCGGCAATTTCACCGGTTACATGTCCGGCCTGAACGCCGCGCGCGATGCGCTGCGCGCCTGGGCCACGACCTACGGCTACGAAGTCACCGACCGTCCGTACGAAACCTGGAACAGCGGCACCGATGCGCCGTTCACTTCGATGGACAGCAAGTACGACATCTACTGGGCCGTCAAGTAAGCCCGGTCGCCCGAACCCCGACGCGCCGCATCTGCGGCGCGTCGCGTTTCGGGGCCAGCGAAATCCCCGGCAGGACGCCAAACCACCCGAGGCTCCGCCATGTTCGATCCGCTTTCGCGCCAGCGCAGCAAGCCTTCGTTGTTCGCCTTCTTCGGCGGCGTACTCGCCGCAGCCGCGATCGCATTGTCGGCCTACGCCTCCCACGGCGTCGCCGATGCGCATCTGCAAGGCAACCTGCAGAACGCCGCCTTGTACGCTTTCGGCCATGGCATCGCCCTGGCGTGCCTGGGGCCGCGCGCCAACCGCACGCTGGCGCGTGCGGGCCTCGGCCTGCTGTTGCTGGGCACGCTGCTGTTCTCCGGCAGTCTCGCGGCGAACGCATGGTGGGGTTTCACCACGAAACCGGCGCCGCTCGGCGGCATCGCCCTGATGCTGGGCTGGCTGTTGTGGGCGTTCGACGCACTGCGCCGCTAGTCATCGTGAGAGCGGCCTTGGCCGCGAATGCCTTTCGACGACTGCCCGATTCGCGAAAAAGCGTTCGCGGCCAAGGCCGCTCCCACAGGAACCGTTTCGGCAGCCTGGCGCCGCATCGCGCTACGATGCGCGCATGCCAAGACATGCCCGGGGCTTCGACACCGAAGCCGCTTTCGACCACCTGAGCAAACGCGACCGCAAGCTCGGCGCGTGGATGAAGCGCATCGGTTACCTCGAACCGGAAACGGGCTGGCGCAAGCCGTTCGATCCGGTCGACGCGCTGGCGCGGGCGATCCTGTACCAGCAGCTCAGCGGCAAGGCCGCGTCGACGATCGTGGGGCGTGTCGAGGCGGCCGTCGGCAGCCGGCGCCTGCACCACGACACATTGGGTCGCATCGACGACGCCACGCTGCGCGCCTGCGGCGTGTCCGGCAACAAAGCCCTGGCGCTGCGCGACCTGGCCTTGCGCGAATCGCACGGCGAGTTGCCGACGTTGCGGCGGATGGCGACGATGCACCACGACGAGATCGTCGCCGCACTGGTGCCGATCCGCGGTATCGGCCGCTGGACGGTGGAAATGATGCTGATGTTCCGCCTCGGCCGGCCCGACGTCCTGCCGGTCGACGACCTGGGCGTGCGCAAGGGCGCGCAACTGGTCGACAAGCTCGACGAAATGCCGACGCCGAAGCAGTTGCAGGCGCGTGGCGAGAGGTGGGGGCCGTACCGCACCTATGCGGGACTCTATCTGTGGCGCATCGCCGATGGCGAAGGCCAGGACGTCACGGTGTCGAAGACGAATCGCTCGCAGGATTGATTGCCTGCGATATCGCCTGTCGTGGGAGCGACGTCAGTCGCGAACGTCGAAGCGGAAAACAACCGGTTTCGGCAGGGCTTACAGGTTGATCGCTCCGGAAGAAGTCAGGCCCCGAATTCGCGACTGACCTCGCTCCCACGCCAAGCATTCAAGAGGCGTGACGCCAATGCCACGGCTCGTACACGATGCCATACGGGTTGCCGCGCGGGTAGCTCATCACGAAGTCGAAATCGCCGGCGTGGTCCCGCAGCCATGCGAAAGCGGAAGTCTGCTCGAACGATTCCTCCGCCGGCGGCTCGCCGGGCGTGCCGATGTCCAGCGCGTCGCCGCCGTGATGTTCGCTGTAGCCGGGCGCGGCATTGACCGTCAGGATCTGTTCGACGGTCTGTCCGCGCGCGAGCTTGCGCTCGAAGATGCCCAGTTGGTAGTCGTGGCTGCGATAGCCGGAGATCGCCTCCAGCGCGACGCCGTCGTGTGCGGCGGCGAGACGCATCGCGCCCCATGCGCGCGCGGCAGTGGCGGTCAGCCACAGCGGCCGACGATAGCGGTCGAAGCCGGCGAAGGCGAGGGCGGCGGGTTCCGGCACCAGCTCCAGCCCGACGCGTTCGCCATAGCTTTCGTCCAGCCCCAGCGCATGCAGGCGTTCGCGCAGGCGATTCAAGGGCAGGCAACCCAGGGCGTCGAGGTCGTAGCCGCGATCGGTGCGCAGCGCCAGCGCATCCAGTGCAGCGTCGGCATCGACGTCGCGGGTCCAGCGCGGCAGCAGCGGGACGATGCCTTCCGGCATCGCGGCGGCAAGATAGCGACCGTCGCGCTTGCGCCGCAGCAGGTGTTGCGCATGCGCCAGTATCCGCGCGTCGGCGTTGCCGCGTGCGCGCAACAGGCGCGCCGGCCACAGTTCGACGTCGGGCGTGTTCAGAAGGTGCAAAGGCTGGCCGCGCATCGGCGCAGCTTAGCGGGGCGCCTGCGGCCTCGCC
>DASRYD010000232.1:0-2492 GCA_035653955.1 Pseudoxanthomonas sp. | reverse complement strand
GACATGCCGGCGCCGCAAGCGGCCTCCGCGGCCGCCGATGCGCCAACCACCGCGCAACTCGCCTCCAGCGCCGCCACCTACACCGATGCGCAACGCAAGTTCATCCGCACCGCGCACGCCGAGTTCAAGGTCAAGGACGTGTACCAGTCCGCGCTGGCCATCGAAGACGTCGTGGCCGCGCATGGCGGTTTCGTGGTCAAGAACGATGTCGACACGCAAGTCGGCGTGGTGCAGCGACGGCCGAAGGGCGGTGGCAAGTTGCTGGAACTGGCCGAATACACCGTGCACGGCTCGCTGACCGTGCGCGTGCCCAGCGATCGCACCCAGGAATTCCTGCGCGCGATCGTGACGCAGATGGAATTCCTCGACGGCCGCAGCTTCGAGGCGCGCGACGCGCAGTTCGAGCTGCTGCGCCAGCAATTGGCCTGGCGGCGCAACCAGGAAGCGCAGCAGGATATCGGCGTCGCGGTCGAGGGCGGCGGCAAGCTGGGGCAGAAGGCCGATGCGATTTCCGCACGCAACGACGCCAAGTCGGCGCGCGACGAAGCGCTGATCGCCCAGAAGGAATTCGAGGACCGCGTGGCCTTCAGCACGATCGAGTTGTCGCTGCATCAATCGCCGCGTATCCGCCAGACCGAACTGATCGATACCGAAGCGGTGTTCGCGCAGAACAGTCCGGGGTTCTTCAATCGCCTCGGCAATGCATTGAACGTGGGCTGGTACGGCGTGCTGGACGTGCTGCTTGCGCTGATGCAGGTTTGGCCGCTGTGGTTGCTGATTGCCGCTGGCATCTGGGCATGGCGGCGCTGGCGTCGGAAATGACAGTTGGTAGCAGGGGCGTGGGGCGATTATTGATCGCTGACGTCCGGATTGCAGTACGCAGCCGGGTAGGGCGGGTCATGACCCGCCTTACCGCATGAAACCCGCCGCCAATGCCGCCGCGAGGGTCATCCCGCCCAACCCGATAGCGATTCGCCATCCGTAAGCCTTGCCCCCGCTGGCGAACGCCACCCCCGACTTCGCCAGCGAACTCGTCGCGATCAAACCCACCACCGCCCAGCGCGCGTAACCCGCGTCGAGCACGCCATCGCGGAACAGGTGGCCACGCCGGCCGTCGCCGAATGCAATTCCGCCATCGCCGCCAGCAAGGTCGCCGCCAGCGCGCCGCCGGGGCCGAGCCATTGGCCGAGCAATTTCGACACCACGATCACCGCGGTGATCATCGCCGCGAAACCCAGCGCGTGGCCGATGCGGAACATCCGCGTTTCCGAAGTCGGCGGCGGCGTCTCGGCCTGTTGCACGCGACGCAAGCCCAACATCGCGCCCAGCACCAACACGATCGCCGCCGCCGCCAGGATCCATCGCGTCTCCCGCAACAACTCCGGCGATATCGCCAGCAGGATCGGCACGAACATGCTCAGCGAAGCCAGATTCGCCAGCAGCGTCGCACCGATCGCCGAAGGCAGCAGCGCCGGTTGCGCCTGCGCCTGCTTGCCGAAACCGGCGGTCGCCGCGGTCGACGACACATAGCCCGAAAAGAAACCCGCGACCAGCAGGCCCCAGCGCGTGCCGACCAGGCGCAGCGCGATGTGGCCCAGCGCGCTGATCGCCATCACCAGCACCGCCAGCTTCCATACCTGCGCCGGGTTCAGCAGGCCCCAGGGATCGACCGTGCGATCCGGCAGCAGCGGCAGCACGATCAGGGCGAAGGCGAGCAGGATCAGCCCGTCGGCGACTTCGCGATTGCTGATCACTTCGCGACTGAAGCGGTGCAGGCGCGACTTGGCGAAAACCAGGATCGCGGTCAGCACCGCCAGGCCGCCTGCAACAGCTGGCGACCGCAAGGCCAGACCGCCGATCAGGCAACTCAGTACCAGCGCCAGTTCCGAAGTGACGCCCGGATCGGTCGCGCTGGTTCGGTAGTAGCCCAGTGCGACAAAGGCGCCGCACAGCAACACCGCAATGGCGAACACCGGCAGGCCCAACCATAGCGACACCACGCCGATCAGCGCGGCCAGCGTGTGCGAACGCAGGCCGGCGATCAGCGTCGGGTCGTCGGCCTTGCGGCGCTCGTAAACCAGTCCGACCAGCAGGCCGGCGCCGAGTGCGGTGGTCAGGGCGAGCAGGGGAGGCGTTTGCACCCGGCTACTATGCCAGCGGTCGCATCGCTTCTTGTAGGAGCGCCCCTGGGCGCGACCGGATAGCGTCCGAATTATGGAGCCATCCGTGCAGCGCCATTCGTCCGGTCGCGCCCAGAGGCGCTCCTGCGAAAGCGTGTCGCGAAGGCTCAGCCGCGCAAGCGCGGCACGCCGTGCTCGTCGCGTTCCTCGACGGCGACTTCGTCGCGAATCCGTTGCTTCAGATCGCGGCCCGGCAATTCGGTCGTGGCCTGGCCGCGTGCGGCGTTGAGCGCATTGGCGTAGCTGCGCCGGGCCAGCAGTTCGTCGCCGGCGGCGGCGTAGCCGTGGCCGAGTTCCTCCCACGCGTCGGCG
>DASRYD010000231.1:0-4064 GCA_035653955.1 Pseudoxanthomonas sp. | reverse complement strand
GGTCCCGACGTGCTTCGGATCATGGAAGGCCGGCAGACCTCCGGCCACATCCGTGAACCGGAAAATGGAAGGTGATGCGAGTCACATCCGGCGACGTGCGTCGCGCCGGAGAATCCATGCGAGTCGCAGGTTCGCGATTCGAATGTCTGGTTAAGCCCACGACACGAGGATCCAGAATGGTTCGGTCAAGTTCGTATTTGCCAAGGGCCTGTCGGTCCGCGCCTGCATAGCCGCGGCCCAAGGATTTCCACCGGAAGCCCTGCATAACCGGTAGCGAAGTTCCCTCGCCATCGCAGTCCATTGCCGTCTCGGAACGCGTCGCCCGACAGGCGATTGCGCAGGGAAGGTGCGGCCCATCGTTTCCCGCGATCCCGCGCGGATAGCGCCGGCCCTTTGTCCGGGCTTCGCCATCGGGGCGGACGGTTCGCCCCTCGTTGCGTCACCACCCGCTCGATTCCAGGAGTAACGAAGATGAGAAAGTGGCTCGCGTTTGCGGCAGCGATGCTGCCGTTGCTGTTTTGCATCGCCCCGGCGTTCGCCGACCAGACCGGCTATTGTCCCAAGCCCACCGAGCAGTGGTGCCTGGCCAATGGTTACTCGAAGTACGGCCAATGCACCAGCGCGTGGGACCAGGGCGAGTTC
Organism: Pseudoxanthomonas sp.; assembly: GCA_035653955.1. Lineage (GTDB taxonomy): Bacteria > Pseudomonadota > Gammaproteobacteria > Xanthomonadales > Xanthomonadaceae > Pseudoxanthomonas_A. The sequence continues at coordinate 3,422 of DASRYD010000231.1, read as the reverse complement.
TGCCTGGGCGCCGCGCGCACCCAGACCTTCGTGGAGACGATCAAGCGCGACGTCGACGGCGCGCGCCTGCAGGTCACCACGCCGCAGAACGAGATGCAGCCGACCGGTTACCACGTCGCGCCCGGTGCGCTGCTGCGGGTCAAGGTCACGCTGAAGAAAGGCGCTGACCTGCCGATCCTGGTCGTCGGCACCCCGCATCGCGACACGATCCGGCCTTCGCGTACTTTCTATCCGTTGGTCGAGGGCGATAACCTCATCAATGCACAGACCGACGGCGTCGACGTGGCCGGCAGTCCGTTCAACGACACCTGGGGCGGCACCGCGTACATCCAGTACACCTCGGCGGCGCCGGACAGCGTGGCGGACGTCGAGTTCTCCGATGGATTCAAGCGCGTGCCGTATTTCGTGACGCGCAAGACGACCCATGCGCAGTACCTGCAGATGTTCGGCGTGTTCGACGACGTCGAGGACGTGATGATGGTCTGCGACCGCGCGATGTTCACCATGCGCCGGGTCGAGGACGTGCTCGCGCGCGGATTGCAGCAGTACGACCAGCAGCTGATGTGCGACGCGCTGGACCTGGTGGTGGAGGAATCCGAGGCGATCAGCGGCATCGACGGGTCCGCGCCAGAGCACATGCCGCGCGGCAACCGGCTGCTGATTTCCGTGCGCACTTCCGGGGGCAATCCCTCGTCGTGGACCGGTGCCATCACCTTGCCGCCCGGCTACCTGGTGCGCGTGGCCGATCCGGCGATGCTGACCGGGACCAACGGCTGGGGACCATGGCACGAGGTGGGCCACACCCACCAGCAGACGGCGTGGAAGTGGTCCGCGGTGACCGAGAGCACCGTCAACATCTACTCGCTGGCGGTGGAGCGGGCCTTCGGCGTGAGTCCGCCGCGCCTGGTGCGCGATAACCAGTGGCCCGGCATCTGGGCGTATCTGGCCCTGCCCGACGGGCAGCGCAACTACAACGCTTCGACCACCTCGAACTACGTGCGCCTCGGGATGTTCCAGCAATTGTGGCTGGCGTTCGGCGACCGGTTCTATCGCGACCTGCACAAGCGCACCCGCATCGAACGACCCGTCGCCGGCGGCGATGCCGAACGCATGCGCTACTTCATGCTCAAGTCCTGCCAGGTGTCGGGCAAGGACCTCAGCGGATTCTTCCGCAAGTGGGGCATGCCGGTATCGCAGAGCGTGTACGACGAAATCGCTGCGCTCGGCCTGCCGGCGCCGGCCATCGACCCGGCCACGCTGCACGATTGATTCATCGCGTCGCAACGAGGGCCCGGGAACGCCGGGCCCTCAGTTTCCGACGCGAGAAGCCGAGGCGATGGCCCGGATCGCGTCCGCCACGGCCTTCGGGTTTTCGCGATGGATGTTGTGCCCGGTGGCGAAGTATTGGTGGGTGCCCCGCGAAAAACCGGCAAACAAAGCCGCGTGCTGCTGTTTCCACAACGCCTTGCCTTGCGCCGTCTCCTCGAAAACGAAGGGTTCGGCCGCCACTTGCGTCGAAGTGAGCAGGGCCACCGGCACGTCCGGCTGGGCCCGAGGCGCCGCGGCCGCTGTGCTGTCCAATTGGGCGATCAGCAGTTTGTAGTCTTCCGCCATGTTGGGGGGCAGCATCGACAGCAGCGCCTTGTCGTCGGCCAGCACGCGTTCGCCGTTCGCTTGCTTGAAGGCATGGCGCTGGCCCATGGTCGCCGGGTCTACGAGCACGAGGCCCTGCACGCGCTCGGGATGCGCTCGCGCGAATTCGGTAGCCAACAGGCCGCCGTACGAATGTCCGACCAGGATCACCTTCCGATCCGGCACGAGCGCATCCATCACCGCGGCCAGGTCCTGCAGGTGCTGCCCGATGGTCTTCGGCTTTCCGTCGGTTCCGGACTTGCCCAATCCCGCGCGTGCATAAGCGATGCAACGGCACTCGGCACCGAGGTCGGCGATGACGTCGTTCCACGCGCCCGCGCCCTGGCCGAAGCCGGACTCGAACACGACGGTGACCGCTCCCTGGCCCTGCTGTTCCACCTGCAGGCTGTAACCCTTGCGGTCCACCTGCACTTCGCCCGCGTGCGCTATCGACGCGAGGACCAGACCCATCGACAACGCCCATCCCTTCGCCAACGACTTGCGCACGCATTTTCCCCCGTGGAATCGATGCATCGACTGTAATCGGGCGACCGAACCGGGAGTAGGGCACTAACAGCCCTTTACCGCCATTGCCTCGAGGTGATAGCGAGATTCATTCCGGGCGAAAGCCCCGGAGCTTCTTCGTCGGTCGCGAGGCCCGTTATGCGGCGTACGTCGCAGCTCGCGGAGACAGCCGTTTTCCCGGCGAAGGCATCTCGGGTTGCAAGACGCGGCGGTGATGGCACCATAGGCGCATGTCCCAGGCCCCTGTCCTTGATCTGGCGAGCCTTCGCCGGGGTTGCGCATTCTGCTCGCTGCAGCAGCTATGCCTACCCGCGGGCATCAATGCACAGGAACTGCAGAGGCTGGACGAGATCGTGCGCCGGAGCCGGCCGGTGGAGCGCGGCGAACGGCTGTATCGTCTGGGCGACCCGCTGACGGCGGTCTACGTGGCCCGCGATGGCGCGTTCAAGACCATCAGCATCAGCGAAGAGGGCGAGGAACAAGTCCTCGGTTTCCACCTGCCCGGCGAACTGATCGGACTGGATGCGCTGGGCGCGGGCGCGCACCGTTGCGAAGCGGTGGCGCTGGCCACCTCCAACGTGTGCGAGGTGCCGTTCGGCCAACTCGCCAGCGTCGCCGCGCAATTGCCGTCGTTGCAGCAGCAATTGTTGCGGGTCATCGGCAAGAGCGTCGATCGCGACCAGGACCATCTCGGCATGCTGGTGCGGCGGCAGGCGGGCGAACGCATCGCGCTGTTCCTGCACGGCCTGTCCGAGCGCTACCGCAACATCGGCCATTCGCCGATCCAATTCAAGCTGCCGATGAGCCGCGAGGACATCGCGCGCTACCTCGGCCTGGCGCTGGAAACGGTCAGTCGCGGGTTCACCCGTTTGCAGGAGGACGGGGTGATCGACGTGGTCGGCCGGCGCATCGACATCCGCGACATCGCCGAGCTCGACCGGCTCGCCCACAGCGCCGAACACGACGAGCCGCGCCGCCGCGGCCGCGCCTGAGCGGTCGGGTCCCAATTCCAGCTTCCAGTCGCTCCCACGGCAAGGATTCGCGCCGGATTCCATCAACCCGGTAGGCTGCGGCAGCCCAGGGCCGCTAACACGCCATGCAAGCCGGGGGCGTGCATCAGCCATGGCGCGGCCAGGGTCAGCGTGCCGGCCAACAGCACGCACAAACCCATCGCGGTACGCCAGCCTCCGCGCTGCAGGCGCTGGCCGAAACGCGCACCGGCCCAGGTCAGCGGCAGCATCACCGGCAACGTACCCAACCCGAAC
>DASRYD010000230.1:0-9793 GCA_035653955.1 Pseudoxanthomonas sp. | reverse complement strand
CGAGGCCGCGCCCGCCGGCGCGCCTGCCGCCGCCGCGACCCAGCACTAAGGAGCCGTCATGTCCCGATACATGATCGACCACCCGATCTTCGCCTGGGTGGTGGCGATCCTGATCTCGCTGGGCGGGATCATCGCCATCTTCAACCTCGGCATCGAGTCGTACCCGAGCATCGCCCCGCCGCAGGTCACGGTCAACGCCAGCTACCCCGGCGCCAACGCCGAGGCGGTGGAAAAGGCCGTCACCCAGGTCATCGAGCAGCAACTGACCGGCATCGACAACCTGCTGTATTTCAGCTCGTCGTCCAGCGCCAGCGGCGGCGTCAGCATCACCCTGACCTTCCAGACCGGCACCGACCCGGACATCGCCCAGGTGCAGGTGCAGAACAAGGTATCGCTGGCCACGCCGCGCCTGCCGTCCGACGTGACCCAGCAGGGCATCGTCGTGGCCAAGGCCAGCTCCAGCTTCCTGATGGTGCCGGCGTTGCGTTCCAGCAACCCGGCCATCGGCATGGACGCGCTGCAGGACCTGATCAGTTCCCGCGTGCTCGACCAGATCGCGCGCGTGCCCGGCGTCGGCAACACCCAGCAGTTCGGCAGCGAATACGCGATGAACATCTGGTTGAATCCCGACCAGTTGCAGGGCTACGGACTGTCCGCGGCGCAGGTGCTGAACGCGGTGCGCGGCCAGAACGTGCAATTCACCGCCGGCGTGATCGGCTCGGAACCGGCGGCGCGCGGCCAGGGCTTCACCGCCTCGGTTTCGGCCGAAGGCAAGTTCACCACTCCCGAGGAATTCGGCAACATCCTGCTGCGCGCCAATCCCGACGGCTCCGCGGTGCGGCTGAAGGACGTGGCCAAGATCGGCATCGGCGCCGGCGCCTACGGCTTCGAAACGCGCTGGAACGGCGACCCCGCCGCCGGCTTCGCCGTGATGCTGCTGCCCGGCGCCAACGCGCTGAACGTCGCGGAAGCGGTGCGCAGCAAGATGGGCGAGCTGTCCGCCAGCTTCCCGCCCGGCGTGACCTGGTTCGTGCCGTACGACACCACCGACTTCGTCAAGATCTCGATCGAGGAAGTGGTGAAGACCCTGTTCGAGGCGGTCGTGCTGGTGTTCCTGGTGATGCTGGTGTTCCTGCAGAACTTCCGCGCGACCGTCATCCCGACCCTGGTCATCCCGGTGGCGCTGCTCGGCACCTTCCTCGGCATGACCGTGGTCGGCTTCACCATCAACCAGCTGACCCTGTTCGGCATGGTGCTGGCCATCGGCATCGTGGTCGACGACGCGATCGTGGTGATCGAGAACGTCGAGCGCATCATGACCGAGGAGAACCTGTCGCCGCGCGAAGCGACGATCAAGGCCATGCATCAGATCAGCGGCGCGGTCATCGCCATCACCTTGGTGCTGTCGGCGGTGTTCATCCCCAGCGCCCTGCAGGGCGGCAGCGCCGGCGAGATCTACAAGCAGTTCGCCCTGACCATCGCCATCGCCATGCTGTTCTCGGCGTTCCTGGCGCTGGGCTTCACCCCGGCGCTGTGCGCGACCATGCTGAAGCCGACCGGACACCACGAGAGCCGCCACGCGGTGTTCCGCTGGTTCAACAAGTACTACGACAAGATCAGCCACACCTATGTCGGCCACATCGCTTCGGCGGTGAAGCACGCCCCGCGCTGGATGCTGGTGTTCGCCCTGCTGGCGGCGCTATGCGGCTTCCTTTTCACCAACATGAAAGGCAGCTTCCTGCCCGAGGAAGACCAGGGCTACGCGCTGGCCATCGTGCAGTTGCCGCCGGGCGCGACCATGCAGCGTACGCAGAAGGTGTTCCAGCAGGTGCGCACCACGCTGAACAAGATGGAGGGTTTCGATGGCCTGTTCGAGGTCACCGGCTTCAGCTTCGTCGGCCAGGGCGAAAACGTCGGCATGGGCTTCATCAAGTTGAAGCCTTGGGACGAGCGCAAGATCGACGCGACGAGTTTCATCCAGCAGGCCAACGGCGCGCTGTTCGGAATCAAGGAAGCGCAGATCTTCGTGGTCAACCTGCCCACGGTGAACGGCCTGGGCCAGTTCGGCGGCTTCGACATGTACCTGCAGGATCGCTCCGGCAAGGGCCGCGAAGCGCTGATGCAGGCCACCGGCCAGTTGCTGGGCAAGGCCAACAACCCGCAGGCCAGCCCGGCGCTGACCGGGGTCCGGCCGAACGAACTCGAACCCGCGCCGCAGCTCAAGCTGTCGGTGGATCGCGTGCAGGCGCAGTCGATGGGCGTGTCGGTGTCCGACGTGTTCAACACCATCCAGCTGATGCTGTCGCCGGTGTACGTCAACGACTTCTTCTACGACGGGCGCATCAAGCGGGTGACCATGCAGGCGGATTCTCCGTACCGCATGGGCGCGGATTCGCTGAGCCACTTCTACACGCCCAGCGCGCTGGCCGCGGACGGCTCCATGATCCCGCTGAGCAACGTGGTCAAGCCGAAGTGGATCACCGCCCCGCCCGCGCTGACCCGCTACAACGGCTATGCCGCGGTCAACATCGTCGGCTCGCAGGCGCCGGGACACAGCTCCGGCGAAGCGATGAAGGAGATGGAGAACATCGTCGACAAGGACCTGCCGCAGGGCTTCGGCTACGACTGGTCGGGCCTGTCGTACCAGGAAATCCTGTCGGGCAACACCGCCACGCTGCTGTTGGCGCTGTCGATCCTGGTGGTGTTCCTGTGCCTGTCGGCGCTGTACGAAAGCTGGTCGATCCCCGTCGCGGTTCTGCTGGTGGTGCCGCTGGGCGTGCTCGGCGCGATCGTGTTCTCGCTGGCGCGTGGCCTGTCCAACGACATCTTCTTCAAGATCGGCCTGATCACCATCATCGGCCTGGCGGCGAAGAACGCGATCCTGATCGTCGAATTCGCCGTGGAGCAACGCCGCGAAGGCAAGACCCTGCGCGAGGCCACCGTCGAGGCGGCGCGCCTGCGCTTCCGCCCGATCCTGATGACCTCGCTGGCCTTCATCCTCGGCGTGACCCCGCTGGCCCTGTCCACCGGCGCGGGCGCCAACGCCCGCCACGCGATCGGCACCGGCGTGATCGGCGGCATGATGTTCGCCACCTTCCTCGGCCTGCTGCTGATCCCGGTGTTCTTCATCGCCGTGCGCCGCGTGCTGGGCGACAAGCTGGACGAGCCGGCGAAGGAATACCTGGCGCACCAACGCACCGACGACCCGCCGGCGGCGCACTAGTACGCTTGGAACGCAAACCTAAAGCCCCGGCATTGCCGGGGCTTTTTACATGGCGCGATCCGGAGCGCGCGGCGCCGGGATAGAATCGCCGCGAATGCGATCGCGCGTCTTCCAACGTCGGATGGGCCTGCTGGCGCTGGTCGCCATGCTGCTGCTCGTGCTCATGCCGGTCGCGAGCCGGCTGGTGGCCGCGGGCGACGGCGCAACCGGAAGCGTCTGGTCGCAGATATGCACCGCTACCGGCCTCAAGCTGGTCAAGCTGGACCTCGGCGATGCGGGGTCGGAGACCCCGCATCCGACCGGCGACATGCCGATGGGCGACGACTGCCCCTATTGCCCCGTGCTCAACGGGATCGCTTCGCTGGCGATGTGCATCGCGCTGGTGTTCCCGCGCATCGTCGGCGCGTTCCATCCGCGGCGGCAGCTGCCGTCACCTGCGTTCCGCTGGCATCCCTGCGGCCTCGGCTCGCGAGGACCGCCCCTCGTCCTCTGAAGGACCACCAACCCGCGCAGGGTTCCGTCCTTGCGCGTCTTCGTGACTTTCGGAGTCTTCGATGTCGAACAACCACTTCGCGATGCCGCGCGCGTCGCTGTTGGCCTTGGCCGTTGCCATGGCCTTGCTTCCCGCCTTTTCCCTCCATGCCGCCGATACCGACGCGGAGCCGCAATCGCCCGAACCGCAACCCGGGAATGGCGAAACCACCACTTTCGGCGCGATCCGAGTACGCGGACCGCAGCCGACCTCGCTGCCGACGCGCATTCCTGCCACGATGGAAGGCATCTCGGGCGTCGAGATCCGCGACCGGATCAACGCCACCGACGCCGAGGATGCGTTGAAATATTTCCCCAGCCTGCTGGTGCGCAAACGCTACATCGGCGACTACGACCACGCCGTGCTGGCGACGCGCGCTTCCGGCACCGGCAACAGCGCTCGCTCGCTGGTCTATGCCGACGGCATCCTGCTGTCCAACCTGCTCGGCAACGGCGCATCGTTCACACCTCGCTGGGGCCTGGTCGCGCCGGAGGAAATCGAACGCGTCGACGTGCTGTACGGCCCGTTCTCCGCGGCCTATTCCGGCAACTCGGCCGGCGCCGTGGTCGATTACATCACTCGCATGCCAGAACGCTTCGAGGCGCATTTGAAATACGGCTATTACCGCGAGCATTTCCGCCTGTACGGCACCGATGCCGATTATCCCGCGCGATCCGTCTCGGCTTCGCTCGGCGACCGCTGGGGTGGGTTTTCGGCCTGGCTGTCGCTCGATCGCCTCGACAGCGATGCGCATCCGATCGCATTCGCGACCTTGCCGAAAGACGCGGGCGCGCCTGCAGGCGGCGTCACGGCGCAAGGCGCCATTTCCGGATCGAACCCGCGCGACCAGCCGTGGTGGTTGGTCGGTGCCGGCGGGCAGACCCATACCGTGCAGGACCAGGCCAAGTTGAAGCTGGCCTACGACTTCGCCCCGCAACTGCGCCTGAGTTACGTGTTCGGGCTATGGAAAAACGCCGCCATCCGCGACTCGCAGGCCTACTTGAGGGACGCCGATGGCAAGCCGCTGTATGCCGGCGACGTACTGATCGGCGGCCTGCGCTACACGCTGGCGCCGACCGCGATTTCCCTGCAGCGCGCCGAACAGAAACAACGGATGCATGGCCTCACCCTGAGGCGCGATGGCGGCGGCGCATGGGACTACGTGCTGGCGTGGAGCCGCTTCGACTATGCGAAAGACCTGTTGCGTTCGCCACTGCTCGCACGTCCCGCTGCGGACGCCGGCGGCGTGGGCCGTATCGCCGATGGCCGTGGCACCGGGTGGACCACGACCAACGCGCGCGCGACGTGGCGACCGCGCGGACCGCATACGCTCGAATTCGGCCTTCAGGATGACAGGTTCGAACTGCGGAGCACCGTCTCCGATACGGACGACTGGGCCCGTGGCGCGCCGCAAACGCGATACTCCGCTTTCGCCGGTACCACCGAACTGCGTAGCGCCTTTGCTCAGGACACCTGGCGGTGGTCGCCGCGCTGGACCGGAATGCTCGGTTTTCGTGCCGAACATTGGGCCGCTCGCGATGGCCGGATCGCGAACGCGTCATCGCTGCTTGGCCTCCCCCGCCGGCGCGAGAACGCGCTGTCGCCGAAGGCCGCGGTCGAATTCGCGCCCTCGGCCAGATGGTCGTTGAAGGCTTCGCTCGGCCATGCAGTGCGTTTTCCCACGGTCAGCGAGCTGTATCAGGGCAGCATCGCGACGAACGTCGTCGTCAACAACGACCCGAACCTGAAACCGGAGCGCTCGACCACTTCCGAACTTTCGTGGGTACGCCGTCTGGAACATGGCCGGCTGCGCACGACGGTCTTCCACGAACGTACCCGCGATGCGCTGTATTCGCAGACCAACGTGACCGTGACGCCGAACGTCGCCAGCATCCAGAACGTCGACGCGATCCGCACCACCGGCGTGGAACTGGCGACGGAACTGGCCAGCATCGGTCTGGACGACCTCGATCTGGTCGCCAGCCTGACTTTCGCCGATTCGATCATCCGCGAGAACCGCAACTTCCCGGCCAGCGAAGGCAAATGGCAACCGCGCGTGCCGCGCTGGCGCGTCAACCTGCTAGCCACCTGGCATCCAGGCGAGCGCTGGAGCTTCACCGGCGGCCTGCGCTATGGCGGCAAGCAGTTCAACACGCTGGACAATGCCGACCCGCACGGCAACGCCTACACCGGCACCAGCCCGTTCATGGTCGCCGACGCGCGCGTTCGCTACCGGCGCGACGCGCACTGGAGCGGCGCGCTCGGCGTGGACAACCTGGCCAACCGGACCTACTGGAACTTCCATCCTTACAACCAGCGGACCTGGTCGGCGGAACTCCGCTACGACTACTGAAAAAAGGAAACCCCGGCATTGCCGGGGTTTTCGGTTTGCCGCAGGTCAGGCTTTCTTCGCCTTTTCCTTCGCGACCCACTGGTCGACGCGACGTTCGAGCAGGGTCAACGGCAACGCACCGCCGCCGAGCACGGCGTCGTGGAAGCCCCTGATGTCGAACTTGTCGCCCAGTTCGGCTTCGGCCTGCTTGCGCAGTTCCTGGATGCGGATCATGCCGACCTTGTAGGCCGTGGCCTGGCCCGGCATGATCAGGTAGCGCCGCACTTCCGACTTGATCGCGGTCAGCGGCACGGCGCTGTTGGCATGGAAATATTCGACGGCCTGCTCTTCCGTCCAGCCCTTGGCGTGCAGCCCGGTATCCACGACCAGGCGGATCGCGCGCCACATTTCCGAACTCAGACGGCCGAATTCCGAATACGGATCCTGGTAGGTGCCCGGCATTTCCTTGGCCAGCCATTCCGCATACAGCCCCCAGCCCTCGGCATAGGCGGTGAACCCGGCCTGGGTGCGGAATTTCGGCACGCCGGTCAGTTCCTGGGCGATGGAAATCTGCATGTGGTGGCCCGGAATGCCTTCGTGGTACGCGATCACTTCCAGTTCCGGCTTCGGCATCGCATTCATGTCCGACAGATGCGCGTAGTAAACGCCCGGGCGCGAACCGTCCGGCGTACCGGGGTAGTAATGCTGGGCCGCGCCGTCCTGTTCGCGGAACGCCTCCACCCGCTTGACCACCAGGTCGGCCTTCGGCAGCAGGCCGAAATACTTCGGCAACACTTTCTTGATGTTGTCGATGTCGCGCGTGGCTTCGTCGAGGTAGGCCTTGCGCCCGGCGTCGGTGTTCGGGAACTTGAACCGCGGATCGGTATCGATGAAGTGGAAGAAGGCCTGCAGGTCGCCCTTGAAGCCCACTTTGTCCTTCAACGCGGTCATCTCGCCCTTGATCCGCGCCACCTCCTTCAGGCCCAGTTCGTGGATCTGCTCGGCCGTCATGTCGGTGGTGGTCATCTGGCGCAGCTGGTACTCGTAGTACGCCTTGCCGTTCGGATGGGTGACGCCCACGCCGGGGGCGTCGACCGCCGCCTTCGGCAGCTCTTCCTCGCTCCACGCGATGACACGCTCGTAGGCGGGCTTGAACTGCTCCAGCAACGCCTTGCGCGCCTCGTCCTTCAATGCGGCAGCGCGGGCGGCGTCGATCTTGCCGGCCTTGACCAGCGCGTCCGCCTTGGCCTGGGCGTCGGCCCAGATCGCCGAATCCTTGCCTGCGGAGAAAGGCGCGCCGGCGATGACCTTCTTCGACTGCTCGATCACGCCTTCATAGGCGAACTTCGGCGGACGGATGTTTTGCGCAGCGGAAGCGCGCGCCCGTTCCAGCAACTGGTCGAAGGCGCGCCCGGTGGCTTCGATTCGCGAAACGTAGGCCTTGTAGTCGGCTTCGTCGTCAACCTTGTGGAAGCTGATCAGGAAGGTCGGCAGGAAGTTCTGCGCACCGTTCATCTGGTCGAAGGCGTAACCGTCGACGAGGAACGGCAGGCCGTCGCGGGCGTTTTCGTATTGCAGCTTCCACAGGTCGTAGGAAAGCTTGGCTTCGTCGTCCAGCTTGGCGTAGTCGAAGGACTTCTCCATCTCTTCCACGCTCGCCTTTTGCCAGGCCACCTGGTCGCGCTGGGCCTTTTCGGACATGTCGTCCAACTGGCCGTACAGATCCTTGCGGCCCTGGAAAGTCAGCTGGATCGGGCTGAAGTGCAGTTGTTCTTCGTACTTCTTCTCGAACCACTGGTTCAGTCGGGCCGTTTCGGCGGCGTCGGCGGCGGAAACGGCCGCAGTCGCGGACGAACGACCGGCTTCGGGCGTGGCGGTGCGGTCGCAGGCGGCCAGGGCCAGTGCAATGGCACAGACGATCAGGGTCTTGCGCATCGGGTTCTCCGGTTGGAATTCGGGCAAACGGGTGGCCGCACTCTAGCCCATGCCCCTGTCGTCGTCCCATGACGAAAGCTTGGCTGTGCCGGAAGGCCAGACCCGCCCATCGTGGACAACCGAACTCGTGGGAGCGCCTTCAGGCGCGAATGCTTTCCGTGGCCGAGGCTCGAAAAGCAATCGCGAGCAAGCTCGCTCCCACAAACCACCGCAAGACGACGTCAGCGCAACCCGGTCTCGTTCCGCGCGATGACCAGGCGCTGGATTTCCGAGGTGCCCTCGTAGATCTCGGTGATCTTCGCATCGCGGAAATAGCGTTCCAGCGGCATTTCCTTCGAATAGCCCATGCCGCCGTGGATCTGCACCGCCTGGTGGGTGATCCACATCGCCGCCTCGGACGCGGTCAGCTTGGCGATGGCCGCCTCGTTGCTGAACTTGCCGCCCTGCCCCTTCACCCATGCCGCGCGCAGGGTCAGCAGCAACGCCGCATCGAGCTTGCACTTCATGTCGGCGATCTTGGCCTGGGTCATCTGGAAGGTGCCGATCGGCGCGCCGAACGCCTTGCGTTCCTTCACGTATTCGAGGGTCTTCTCGTAGGCCGCACGGGCGATGCCGATGGCCTGCGAGGCGATGCCGATGCGGCCGGCGTCCAGCACGCCCATCGCGATCTTGAAGCCGTGGCCTTCGTCGCCCAGCACTTCGTCCGGTTGCACCACGTAGTCGGCGAATTCGATCTCGCAGGTCGCCGATGCGCGGATGCCCAGCTTCGGCTCGGTCTTGCCACGATGGAAGCCTTCGCGGGCGGTATCGATGATGAAGGCGGTGATGCCGCGCGAATGCTTGTCCGGGTCGGTCATCGCGAACAGCACGATGTACCGGGCCACCGGGCCGGAGGTGATCCAGCTCTTCTTGCCGTTGACCACGTAGGTGCCGTCGGCCTGCCTGAGCGCCTTGCAGCGCATCGCGGTGGCGTCGGAACCGGATTGCGGCTCGGTCAGGGCGAACGCGCCGATTTCCGCGCCTTCGGCGATGGCACGCACGTACTTCTGCTTCTGCGCCTCGGTGCCGAACTTGAGGATGCCGTTGCAGAACAACGAGTTGTTCACCGACACGATGGTGCTGTGCGCGGCGTCGCCGGCGGCGATCTCGACCATCGCCAGCACGTAGGCGACCGGATCCATGCCGGCGCCGCCGTACTCCGCCGGCACCTCGATGCCCATCAGGCCGTTCTCGCCGAGCAGGCGGATATTGTCGAGCGGGAATTCGCCGGTACGGTCGTGATGCTCGGCGCTGGGCGCGATCTTCTCCTGCGCGATTCGCCGGGCCACGTCCTGGATCATCAACTGTTCGTCGGTATAGCCGAAATCCACTTCCCCACTCCGTTCCAGATCCAAGGCAATGGGTGCAATTGTAACCATTCGGCCGGTACGGCTTGACCCGGGCCAGGCCGGGGAACAGAATATCTTTATATCGCGATAGGAAGATATTTATGGATCTGGAAGCCTGGTCGATCCGGCTGAAGGTCTTCGCCGACGCCACCCGGGTGCGCCTGCTGGCTCTGCTGGCCGGCGAAGAGCTGACCGTGGCCGAGCTGTCCTCGATCACCCAGTTGGCCCAGCCGCGCGTCTCCACCCACCTGGCCAAGCTGAAGGAAGCCGGCCTGGTCCGCGACCGCCGCGCCGGAGTGTCGGCCTACTACCGCTTCGACGAGGACAAGCTCGACCCGGCCCAGCGCGAACTGTGGCGCAACCTGCGCGAAGGCAGCGACGAT
>DASRYD010000229.1:0-2675 GCA_035653955.1 Pseudoxanthomonas sp. | reverse complement strand
AGTCCCGAGGGCGACCTGGCGCTGGCGCAGTTGGTGATCTACCTGGCCAGCACCGCCAAGTCGAATGCGGGCTACATGGCCTTCAATGCCGCCAAGTCTGACGTGCGCGAACACGGCACGCAGGACGTGCCGATGCACCTGCGCAACGCGCCGACCAAACTGATGAAGTCGCTCGGTTACGGCACCGGCTACCAGTACGACCACGATGCCGAAGGCGGCATCGCGCTGGACCAGACCGCGTTCCCCGATGCGATGGGCGAGCGCGTCTACTACCAGCCGGTGGAGCGGGGCATGGAGATCAAGTTGAAGGAAAAACTCGACGCCCTCCGCGCCGCGCGGGCGCAGGCGCGCACGAACGCGAAGAGGAAGCCGAACCGATGATCACGATCTGGTGGCAACAGCTCGGACTGGTGATGGCCGGCGGCGCATTGGGCGCGGCCTTGCGCTTCTGGATGGGCGGCTTGCTGCTGCGCCACCTCGGCAGCGGTTTTCCGTGGGGCACGCTCGCGGTCAACCTGGTCGGCGCGTTCGCCGCCGGCTTCCTCGTCGTCTGGCTCGAAGCGCGAGGCCCGTCGGCGCTGTACTGGCGCGCGTTCCTGATCGTCGGCGTGCTCGGCGCGTTGACTACGTTCTCCGCCCTGATGGTGGAATGCCTGCTGTTCGCGAAGACCGACCGCAACGGCCTGCTGTTCGCCTATCTGGCGGCCAGCCTGTTCGCCGGCCTGATCCTGGTCTGGCTCGGCAGCCGCGTGGCGGGCGCGATCCGGCCGGTCTGACCGCGTGGCGCAGGCGCGACGATGACGAAGCGCATCCTCATCGTGTGCAAGGGCAACATCTGCCGCAGCCCGATGGCGGAAATCGCCCTGCGCGGGAAGCTCGAGGGGAACGGCGCCGTTCGCGTCGAATCGGCGGGGCTCGCGGCAATGGTCGGTCATCCGATCGATCCGTCCGCGGCCAGGATATTGGCGATGCGCGGACTGGATGGAAGCGCGCATGTCGCCCGCCAGATCGACATCGCCCAGATCAGGGATGCGCACCTGGTGCTGGCCATGGAGCGGCGCCAGCTCGTCGCCTTGCAGGCCATGGCGCCGCGCACGCGATCCAAGACGTTCCTGCTGGGCGAATGGAACGGACATTCGGAGATTCCCGATCCGTACGGACGATCGGACGACATGTTCGAAGGCGTATTTTCGATGATCGAGAGCGCATTGGATGGTTGGATGGATCGCATGTGAGATCGAATCGGATTCACCGTGTCGTCGCATCGATGAACCCGATTCGCCGATCCGGTGATGATGCTGAATGTTTCCCCTCGTGTTCAGCATGATTAATTGGCGGTTTCATCGCTCCATCATTTTTCCGAAGCTAGATTTTCGCCAACGCAGCATGGAATTCGAGCATAGGCCTCCGAGTGGTTTTTCCCGGCAAGACGACCAAGAAATACGAATCGAACTGCAACACGTGTCGGGAAACGGTCTTTGCTCGTGCGCGCAAGCGCATATTCCTGCGACCCGGAATGAAAACCGAGGCGAGGAAACATGGTGGATCCAAAACTGGTCGCGGCCAGCGCGATTTCTCTGGCCGTATCCCTTTTCGCGATTTTTTCCCTGCGTCCGCTGGCGCGCAGGTTCGGGTTGACCGACAGACCGGATGCGCGGAAGCACCACAGCGGACGCATTCCGCTGATCGGCGGTTTGTGTTTTTTTCTCGGAACGCTGGCAGGGCTTTGTTATCTGGGTTATCTGGATAACTTCACCTTGAGCCTGGTGACGGGCAGCGTGTTGATCGTCGCGGTCGGCGCCGTCGACGATTTCCACGACCTGAGCGTGCGTACGCGATTGGTGGTGGAGATGTGCGTGGTCGGCTGGGTCATCGCCATGACCGGCTACTACGTGGACGGACTGGGTCCGCTGTTCGGCAGCGGCGAATTCCGCCTGGGCTGGTTCGGTATTCCGGTGACCGTGGTGGCGGTGATCGGGTTGATCAACGCCTACAACATGCTCGACGGCATCGACGGCCTGGCCGCTGCGATGGCGATGGCGGCGATCGGCTCGGTGCTGCTGATGGGCAACTTCGCCGGCGGCCACCCGGGGGCGCTGTTGCTGCTCGAGGTGCTGTTCGCCGCGCTGATCCCGTACGTATGCGTCAACCTGGGCTGGCCCGACGGACGCAAGGTGTTCATGGGCGACGCGGGCAGCACGCTGATCGGCTTCGTGCTGGCATGGGGCCTGATCTATCTGAGCCACGACAGCGTGCGCCGCCTCGCCCCGGTCGACGTGTTGTGGTGCGTGGCGCTTCCGGTGATGGATACGCTGGCGGTGATGTATCGGCGCATGCGCCAGGGCAAGTCGCCGTTCAAGCCCGATCGCCAGCATCTGCATCACCTGCTGCTGGACGCGGGATTCGCGCCGCGCGCGGCGTTGCTGTTGATCGTCGCCGGCGCGGGCCTGCTGACGGCGTTCGGATACGCATTGCGCGAGACCCCGGGATTGCTGGGTATTTTCGCTTTCCTTGCCGTTACCGTTGTTTATGTGCTTTGGGGCGAGCGCGCGGTGGCGATGGCGGCCCGGGCGAGCGCGGTGGTCTTCGCGACGAAAACGGCGACCGAAGCGGTCGGTGCAGCCACGACAGGCAACGAAATCGCCTTCGGCGACGACTGGAGCGGCGAAGCGCAC
>DASRYD010000228.1:0-3537 GCA_035653955.1 Pseudoxanthomonas sp. | reverse complement strand
GCTGGTCCCGGCGCCGGCGCAGGCGCGCGACGACGATCTGGTGCGCGTGCTGGTCGATGTGGCCGACGTCGTGATCAACGGCGGCCAGCCGTACTACCGTTACGGGCCGCGCTACGGCTACGACAACCGTCTGGTCGTGGTCTACGACCGCTACCACCGGCCGAGCTACTACCGCTACGTTCCGCGCCGGGCCTACCGCGCCGGTCCGCCCTACGGCAACGCCTACGGTTACTACCGCAATTCGCCCAAGTACTACCGTTCGGGCCGTTATTACGACAACCGCTATTACTATTCCCGCGACCGTTACGACCGCGATCGTCATGATCGCCACGATCGCGACTACGATGACGACCACCGCTGGCGCCGTCATGGCCGCGACGACGACTGAGGACCGGCCAATCCCATCACCGCACACCTGACACCACCCAGGCCGCGACCTTCGGGTCGCGGCCGTTCAAGGAGCAATGCGATGCGCAATCGGATCAATACCAAACTGTTGTGGCTGGGCCTGGCGCTGGCTTCGGTCGGCGGTACCGCTTCGGCCCAGGATTACACCTTCGGCTGGAACCCGCGCAGCGGCGACGTCTGGGTCGACAACTGGCTCGGCGACGTCAACCGTTACGGCAACCGCTACCGCGATCCGTTCGCGGACGAAATGGTCCGCTACTACGGCGCGCCGCGCGATCTGGTCACCGACCTGCTGGTGCGCCAGCGCTGGGCGCCGGGCGACGTGTACTACGCCTGCGCCATCGCACAGATCATAGGCCGCCCGTGCCGCTACGTGGTCGACGAATGGAACCGCGACCACGGCCAGGGCTGGGGCGTGGTCGCCAAGCGCCTGGGCATCAAGCCCGGTTCGGCCGAATTCCATCGCCTGAAGAAGGGTTTCGTGCCCAGCTACGACCGCTGGGGTCGCGACATCGTGCTGGACGCCCAGTTGCGCCGCGATTACCCCAACCACGGCAAGGGCAAGGGGCAGGGCAATGCGGCGCATGGCGAGCACGGCAAAGGCCAGGGCAACAGCGGCCAGCACGGCAAGCCGGACAAGGACCATGGCCCGGGCAATAATGCCGGAGGCAACGGCCAGGGAAAGAGCAAAGGCAATGGTGGCAACGGGAAAGGCAAGGGCAACGGCAAGCACTGAGCCCTGAGCGATCGAACCGGCCACGCGGACGGCGGCCTTCGGGTCGCCGTCCGCATTTGCGCGACTGCTAAGCCGGTTGCGCCGCCAGCGGTGCGGTTCCACCGATGCGGATGCCCGGATCCTTGAAGCGGTAGCTGCCGGGCAACTGCACCTTCGGCGATTCTTCCTTCTTGTGCAAAGGCGTACTGCCGTAAAGCAGCTGCGCCGTGGCCGACGCGCGCCCGGCATCCACCGCGAAGATGCAGCCGTTGCGGATGGACAACGCAGCGGCGTCGAAATGCGCGGCGACCTCCAGGGTGAAGCGCAACGGCACACCGGGCGCGCCGCCCAGGCCAAGCTCGAGCACCGGGTTGATCGAAATCCTGAAGTCGTGCTTGCCGAGATGCACGACGGAGGTCTCGTCGGGCGGCTTGCTGCAGTACTCGCGCAGCGTCTGCGCCTTCGACCAGCCCCAGGCCAGCCACTCGTAGCCATCGCAGTCCAGTGCCTGGTGTACCCGGTCCGAGGCAGTGCTGCGGATGAAGCGCCAAGCCAGCGCGGAATGCCCGCCGCCCTTGCGTTCGCGCAGGTCGTTTTCGACGACCTGTTCCAGCCCGTCGAGTTTGGCGGGCAACAGGTCGATGAGGCGGAATCGGTTCGATTCAGGCATCGGGATTCTCCTTTACGACAATGGGCAGCGGCTCGGGCAAGTGCGTTTCGCCCGGCTCAAGGCGGATGCGGATGCCGATGTCGAGCGTGCGGTCGTGCGCGGGGCTGGGCGGCGGCGAGTCGATATCCGGCGTTTCCAGCCATGCCTTCGCGGTGACCGGCGGCGGCCAATGCCATGGCCACGGACGCAGTTGCGTGACCCAAAGCACGACCATGCAGACAAGCGTCAGCACGACTGTCGACACGATGACCGGCGGCCACGGCGATTTGCCAACGACAACCGTGACCGTGGTCGAACCTAGTTGCGCAATCAGGCTTCCCCCGGCCGGCGATTGTTTGATCACGCGGCCGATTGCCTCCCGGCTGTAGGCGGTGCCTACCGTGCCTAGTGACAATCCCGCCTTGGCCAGTGCGTCGGTGGCGTCCGCAATGGTGTAGCCCCGCACATCCGGAACGAATTCCGCAGGTGAAGATGGAAGTCGGATTGGAACCGGGGGTGGAGGTTGCGACTGCGGTGGCGGTTCCTGCGTCGAACTCGCCAGAGTGGCGTCGATGGGCGAACCCAGGGCCAACCGCGCGCCCGCGGCGGGATCTTGCCGCAGCACCCGCCCTGTCGAGTCAGGCCGGAAATCAAGGGAAATTTGTCCGAGTCGGAATCCGGCGTCTTCGGCCCTTGCCGTTGCCTCCTGCCGAGTCGTGCCGGTCAAGTCCGGTACGACGTTTTCGCCGGAAGCCATCCATATGTCGACCGATGTGCCTGGCGCAGCGTGTTGGCCGGCTGCTGGTCGCGTCCGCAATACCGTGTCCGCTGCTTGCGGCGATGTTTCGTTGCCCGCTGCATGGGCGAGGAAGCCATCGCTTCGCAGCAACGTTTTCGCTTCGTCCTGCGGCCGGCCGACGACGTTGGGCACCAGCGGATATTCGCTGCTGACGACGATATCGACGGATTGCCCCAGAGGCGCGCGGGTGCCGGCGTCGGGCGATTGTTCCAGCACACGGCCAGATGCGCCGGCATCAGGCCGGTTGTCCGTTCGGCCGAGATCGAATCCGGCGTTGGCAAGCAATGACCTGGCTTCATCCGGGCTGTGCCGGCGCAAGTCGGGAACGATGTATTGCCCCGACGTCGTCCAGTACGACACCTGGGATTGCGGTGCCAGCTGAGTGCCGGCTTCGGGGCGTGTGTACAACACGATGCCGCCGGGTTGCGGCGAGTCCCGCTGGCCTGCGCTTGTCGGCAGCAAATCCGCTGCATGGATTCGCGCGACGGCATCGGCTTCGGTGAGCCCGCTGACTTGCGGCACCTCGGGATAGGCGCGACTGACCACGATATCGATGGCCGAACCCTGTTCGGCCAGCGCCCCGGGCTTTGGCTGTTGGTCGATGACCCGATCCGGCGAGCCGGAAGCCGGTTGTTGTCGGGTCGTGCCCAGCGCGAATCCGGCGAAGGCCAGCCTGGCCTGCGCGAATCCGGGCGACATGCCGCTCAGATCCGGCACCTCGCGCTGACCATTGGACAGCCAGTAGGTCACCACGACGGGCGTGAAGATTTCCGCGCCGGCCTGGATCGGCAGGCCTCCTTCGCCGGGTTCGGTGCGGGTGACCGTGCCTTTGGGGCGCTTGGAAGCCTCTTCGCCACCGCGTTGCGGCGCGTAGCCGTATTGCTGCAGGCACTCGCGGGCCGTCGTCTCGGCGTCGCCCTTGACGCCCGGCACCGTCGTAACGCGCGGCGAACCGTTGCCGCCGGA
>DASRYD010000227.1:0-1836 GCA_035653955.1 Pseudoxanthomonas sp. | reverse complement strand
GAACGACAACGCGAGCGCGCGGACCTGGACGGCCGCATGGCGCGGCGAGGCGCGGGTGATCGTCGGCACGCGCTCGGCGGTATTCACTCCGCTGCCGGATGCCGGCCTGATCGTCGTCGACGAGGAACACGACGCCAGCTACAAGCAGCAGGACGGCATCCGCTACCACGCGCGCGATTTCGCCCTGGTGCGCGGCAAGGCGCTCGGTGTGCCGGTGCTGCTGGGCAGCGCCACGCCGTCGCTGGAATCGCTGCACAACGCGCAATCCGGCCGCTACGCGCACTTGAGGCTGGGCAAGCGTGCGGGCGAAGCCAGGCCGCCCGCGGTTCGCGTGGTAGACGTGCGCAAGCGGCCGATGCAGGCCGGACTGTCGCAGGAGACCTTGCAGGCGATCGATGCCGCACTGCAGGCCGGCGGACAGGTGCTGGTGTTCAAGAACCGCCGTGGCTACGCGCCCGCGCTGCTGTGCCACGACTGCGGCTGGAGCGCGCACTGCAAGCGCTGCGACGCGACCATGACCGTGCACGGCGGCGGGCGCCGCCTGCAATGCCATCACTGCGGCCATCGCCAACCCGCGCCGCTGGCCTGCCCCGATTGCGGCGGGCTGGCCTTGCAACCGCAAGGCATCGGCACGGAACGGCTGGAGGAAATGCTGGCGGAGAAATTCGCCGCCGGCTCCAACGCCAATGTCCCGGTCCTGCGCATCGACCGCAGCACCACCCAACGCAAGGATGCGATGGAAAAGCACCTGGAGGCGCTCGGCGATGCGCCGGGCATCCTCGTCGGCACGCAGATCCTCGCCAAGGGCCACGACCTGCCGCACCTGACCCTGGTCGTGGTGGTCGGCGTCGACGAAGGGCTGTTCTCCACCGATTTCCGTGCCGGCGAAAAACTCGCCCAGCAACTGATCCAGGTCTCCGGCCGCGCGGGCCGCGCCGAGAAAACCGGCGAAGTCTGGCTGCAGACCCACCATCCCGAACACCCGCTGCTGCAGACCCTGATCCACGGCGGCTATCCCGCTTTCGCCGTCGGCGAACTCGCGCAACGGGAAGCCGCCGGATTCCCGCCGTTCGCCCACCTCGCGCTGTTGCGCGCGGAAGCGCAGCATGTCGAAGCGGCACAGGCGTTCCTCGGCGCCGCCAAGGCGCTTTTCTCCCTTCCCTTGCAAAAGGAGGAAATCGAACTGCACGGCCCGATGCCCGCCCCGATGCCGCGCCGCGCCGGCTTCCAGCGCATGCAATTGTTGCTGTCCTCGCCCAATCGCCGAACTTTGCACGCTGCGCTCGACGCATCGGTTCCCGGGTTCCACGAATTGCCCGAAGCGCGCAAGGTACGCTGGTCGCTGGACGTCGACCCGGTCGATCTCTACTGATGCCGCCATGAACAACCACGAAGCCATTCCCCATCTCGTCATCATCGGCGGCGGTTTCGCCGGCCTGTGGGCGACGCGCGCACTGGCCGGCAAGCCGCTGCGCATCACCTTGGTCGATCGGCACAACCACCACCTGTTCCAGCCGCTGCTGTACCAGGTCGCCACCGCGGGATTGTCGGCACCGGACATCGCTGCGCCGCTGCGCCATATCCTGCGCCGGCAGGAGAACGCCGAAGTGCGGCTGGGCGAAGTGCGCGGCATCTCGCCCGACGAAAAGACCGTGACGCTGGACGATGGCGACGTGCTGCGTTTCGACTGGCTGCTGCTCGCCGCAGGCGCGACCCACGCCTATTTCGGCCACGACGACTGGGCGCCGCACGCGCCGGGGCTGAAGACCCCTGACGATGCGCTGGACTTGCGCCGCAAGCTGCTGCTGGCGTTCGAACGCGCCGAGGCCGAAACCG
>DASRYD010000226.1:0-3589 GCA_035653955.1 Pseudoxanthomonas sp. | reverse complement strand
ACCGATGCGAGCGCGCCGCTCGATGCGCGCGCCCGCGCCTACCTCGACGTCAACTGCGGCCATTGCCACAGCGCAACGGGCCCGGCGATCACCTCCGGCCTGCATCTGGATGCGTCGCCCGCTACGCGCCTGCAGAACGGCTTTTGCAAACAGCCGGTGGCGGCGGGCAAGGGCACCGGCGATCGCCTGTACGACATTCAGCCCGGCCGCGCGGCCGGGTCGGTGTTGCTGTTCCGCATGGACAGCGACGATCCATCGGTAATGATGCCGGAAGTGGGGCGCTCGGTCGTGCATCGCGAAGGCGTCGAGTTGATCAGGCAGTGGATAGACGCCCAGCACGGCAGTTGCATTGCCGGGCCGGACGTTTCCGCCACGGCCGCCGGCGGTTGAAGCAGGCTTTCGTACACCACCTGGGAGAGGGAGTGATGAGAACGAAACAACGCAAACTGGTGATCGGGCTGCGTCGCGCCCTGCTGAGCTGCATGGCGCTGGGCGCCAGCGGTGCGACATGGGCACAGCAGGCTCCCGCGCCGGCCACGGGCGACGCGGCGACCACGCTGGACCGCATCGTGGTCACTGCGCAGAGCCGCGAGCAGGAGCTCAAGGACGT
The DNA here is from genome assembly GCA_035653955.1 of Pseudoxanthomonas sp. GTDB lineage: Bacteria > Pseudomonadota > Gammaproteobacteria > Xanthomonadales > Xanthomonadaceae > Pseudoxanthomonas_A. The sequence goes on along the minus strand of DASRYD010000226.1, from coordinate 2,979 downwards.
GCCCATCGCGTTGCAGGTGGTGGGCGAAGACGTGATGGAGCAGACCGCCGCCGAGAACCTCGGCGATCTCGACAGTTTCGTGCCCGGCCTGTCGGTCAGCGACGACCAGCCGACCCAGGCCGGCTTCAAGCTGCGCGGCCTGAGCACCGGCGACTTCGGCATCGGCACAGACCCGACCGTCGGCGTGTACGTCGATGGCGTCTACGCCGGTCGCGGCGGCGGCACCGTGCTGCCGTTCCTCGATGTCGAACGCATCGAAGTGCTGAAGGGTCCGCAGGGCACGCTGTTCGGCCGCAACACCGCCGCCGGCGCCGTGTCGATCGTCACCAAGCGGCCCAGCGACCATCTGGAAGGCCGCGCGCGGCTGCGCGTGGGCAACTACGGCAAGCGCTATTTCGACGGCATGCTCAACCTGCCGGCCGGCGAAACCGCCGCGTTCCGCATCAATGCGCTGACCAACCGGACCGACGGCTGGCTGGACGATGCGGCCACCGGCAAGCCGCTCAACGACGGCAGGAACTGGGCCACGCGCGCGGCGTTCCGCTGGGACATCAGCGACAACACGCAGGTGCTGTTGAGCTGGGACCACGAGGACCTCGACCAGCGTTCGCATCCGACTATCGGCATCGTCGCGCTGCCGCCGGCGCCGGGGGTGCCGCCGGTGCCGGCCGATGCGGCGCTGTACGAAAACCCGATCGGCCATCCCGCCTACACCGACGTGCCGGACAACGACGAAACCCGCAAGTTCGACGGCGCGACGCTGATCCTCGACCACGCCTTCGAATGGGGTCATCTAAGCTCGATGACCGCGTGGCGCAACTTCGACACCTACAATCGCGCCGAGGAAGACGGCACCAACCGCAGCGACCTGTACCTCGACACGATCAACATCGAGGACAACACCACCTGGTACCAGGAGTTCAAGTTCAGCGGCAACACCGAGCGCCTGGACTGGGTGGCGGGCGCCAGCTGGTTCCAGGAGAAGGCCAAGCAGTCCAGCGTGGTCGACCTGACCAGCGACAGCATCAATACCGCGGCGGCCGGCCTGTACGGGCTGCCGTTGTTCAGCCTGCTGCAGGGCGCCGCGGACGAATTCGGAATACCGGTGCAGTTGTTCGGCAACCCATGGCGCGAGTCCTACGACAACACCGTGGATTCCACCGCCTACGCGGCGTTCGGCGACGTGATCTGGCATGCCACCGACAAATTGAACGTGACCTTCGGCTTGCGCTATACCCGCGACCAGAAGAAGTTCACCTGGTTCAACGATTACCACCGCGCCGACGCCCTGAACCAGGGGCTGCAGGTGCTGGAGCAGTACGGTGTGCTGCCGCAGCAGGTGCCGTGCTCCATGCTGGGCCTGTGCGCGCCCGGCGGCGAAGACGCGCTGATCGACATCGATGCGGCGTTCCTCGCCGCCTTCGACCTGGCCTTCAGCGACCCGGTCTCGATGGCCAACAAGGGCGTGACCAACCGGGCGAAGCATTCGTGGAGCGACTGGAGCCCGCGTTTCGTCGTCGACTACCACCCGTCCGAAGACACCATGCTGTTCGCCTCGCTGGCCAAGGGTTACAAGGCCGGTGGCTATAACGCGTTCTCGCCCGGCGCCACCTTCGACAACGAAGAGGTATGGAACTTCGAGACGGGCATCAAGCGCGACCTGCGCGACCTGCGCATCCAGTACGAAGCCTCGGCGTTCTACTACGTCTACGACAATCGCCAGGCGATCCGGCTGGATACTTCGCAAAACATCCCGCGCTACGTGGTCAGCACCAGCGACCTGACCGCGTGGGGCGTGGATTTCAGCGCGCGCTGGCATCCCACCGACCGGCTCAGCGTCGATTTCGCCACCGAGTGGATCGACTCGACCTACAAGGACTTCATCACTCCGGATGGCCGCGACCTGAGCGGCGAACCGACCGGCGAGGCGAACTGGTCGTTCGCCGCCGGCGTCGCCTATACGGTGCCGCTGGCCGCGTACGGCGACTTGCTGTTCTCGCTGCGCCATTCCTACAACGGCCGCGGCCGTTGCAACTCGGGTTCTGCCAGCCAGGGCAATTGCGGGCGCTACGCCAACTTCACCATCGGCGAGGAACGCAACCGCACCGACGTGTACCTGCGCTGGCGTTCGCCGTCGACGCAGTGGAGCGTGGCCGCGTACGCCAACAACGTGTTCGACAACCGTTACGTGAACGGGCTGAACACCTACGGCACCACGGTGATCGGCACCACCGGCGCCGGCATCAGCGAGCCGCGCTTCTACGGAATGGAAGTGCAATACCAGTTCTGACCCCGCATCGCGGGAAAGTCCGACTGGCGCGGCGCGCGCGCTGCCGGCATGCTTAGGCCATGCCGGCAGCAGCAAGTCCAGCGAAAGATTCCGCGGTTTCCGCGTTCGACCAACCCATCGCCCGCCTGTCGGGCGCGGGTCCGCGCGTGGTCGAAAAGCTCGCCGTGCGCGGCCTGTCGACCTTGCAGGACCTGTGGCTGCACCTGCCCCTGCGCTACGAGGACCGCACCACGCTGACCCCGATCCGTTCGCTGCAAGCCGGCGTGGCGGCCCAGGTCGAAGGCACGGTGGAGGCGGTGGAGCGGGGTTTCCGCTATCGGCCGATGCTGCGCGTGGCCATCGGCGACGACTCGCATGCCACCCTGGTGCTGCGCTTCTTCCATTTCCGCTCGCAACAGGTCAACCAGTTCCGGGTCGGCGCCCGCGTGCGTTGCTACGGCACCCCGCGCGCCGGCCAGCACGGGCTGGAAATCGTCCACCCCAGTTACCGCGTGCTGGAGGAAGGCGAAGCCGGCGATCTCGGCGACCAGCTCGACCCGGTCTATCCTGCGGTCGATGGTCTCGGCCCGGCGACGTTGCGCAAGCTGATCGTGCAGGCGCTGGATCGTTTGCCCGACGAGGCGGCGCTGGAACTGCTGCCGCCCGAGTGGTTGCGCGGCCTCGGCCTGCCCTCGCTGCGCACCGCGCTG